>NZ_JBWKPU010000005.1:0-24184 GCF_059418405.1 Pseudomonas sp. GW821-FHT09A09 | reverse complement strand
CTTCGCAGCCTCGCTATAGCTCGACAACTCCTACAAGTGATCTCCATAGGCGGGAGAAGATGTCTGGCTTCGAATGACATCAAATTGTCATCTACTCACCACTTGTCTGCCACATTCCCTCGCTACTGTCCTCGCCAATGAGATCGATCTCAAGCGAGTGACAATGACTGACTTGAAAGACGTTGCACGGCTGGCTGGCGTATCTCGCGCCACCGCCGCCCGCACCTTTGCTTCCCCCGACCAGGTGCGCCCGACCACCCGTGAACAGGTGTTCGCTGCCGCCCGTGAATTGGGGTTCCGGCCCAATCTGCTGGGTCGCCAGTTGCGCCTGCAAACCACCCAGTTGATTGGTGTGGTGGTGCCCAACCTGCTCAACCCGGTGTTCGCCGAACAGTTCCAGGCCATGGAGCGCGCCGCGCGGTTGCGAGGCTACAGCCTGTTGCTGGCCACCACCGACTACAACAGCGAGCGCGAGAGCATTGTGGTGGAAGAACTGCTGCGCCAACGGGTCGACGGCCTGGTGCTGACGGTCACCGATGCCGAGAGCAATGCCGTGCTCAGCAGCCTGAACACCGAGCAAACCCCGTTTGTGCTGGCTTATCACCAACCGAGCAACCCCAACTACAGCGCCGTGTCGGTGGACAACCGTGCCGGCATGGCCCTGGCCACCCGTTATTTGCTGGAGGCCGGGCACCGCCGCATCAGCATGGTCGCCGGCCCCGCGTTGCAGTCCGACCGGGCGCGCCTGCGCTACGCCGGTTACTGCGACGCCATGAACGAATACGGCCTCGACAGCCGCCCGGTGATCGAAATGCCGGCCCACACCCAAGCTGAATTCGCCGCGATCGAACCGTTCCTGCAAGGTCCGGACGCGCCCACCGCCCTGGTGTGCTCCAACGATTTCCTGGCCATCAGCCTGATCGCCGAACTGCGCCGCAACCGCTGGAACGTCCCCGAACAACTCTCGGTGATGGGCTTTGACGGCATCAGCCTCGGCACCCAGATGCACCCGACCCTGTGCAGCGTGGTGCAGCCCATCGCGCTGCTTGCCAGCACCGTGATTGACCAGTTGCTGGCGCAGATCGCTGGCAACGACCCGATATCCCATTGCTTGCCTTGTCATATCCGGCCGGGCGACAGCACCCAACCCCATGAGGAGACGCCTGATGCGCGCGTTCAGTAAAACCCTGGCAGCTGTGCTGCTGTGTGGTGCCGCCAGCCTGACCCAGGCTGCCGAAACTGCTATCTGCTACAACTGCCCGCCCGACTGGGCCGACTGGGGCACCCAGCTCAAGGCCATCGCCGCCAGCACCGGCGTGCAGGTGCCGCTGGACAACAAGAACTCCGGCCAGTCCCTGGCGCAGCTGGTTGCCGAAAAAGCCGCGCCCGTGGCCGACGTCGTGTATTACGGCGTGACCTTCGGCCTGCAAGCGCAGAAGGCGGATGTAGTGGGCACCTACAAACCCAAGGCCTGGGACCAGATTCCTGCCGGTTTGAAAGACCCGGCCGGCCACTGGTTCGCAATCCACTCCGGCACCTTGGGCATCATGGTCAACGTCGATGCGCTGGGTGGTTTGCCGGTGCCGCAAAGCTGGGCCGACCTGCTCAAGCCTGAGTACAAAGGCATGGTTGGCTACCTCGACCCGTCCAGCGCGTTTGTCGGCTACGTCTCGGCCGTGGCGATCAACCGCGCCATGGGCGGCGACCTGGACAACTTCGCGCCGGCCATCGACTACTTCCAGAAACTGGCGAAAAACGCCCCCATCGTGCCCAAGCAAACCGCGTATGCGCGGGTGCTGTCGGGTGAGCTGCCCATCCTGGTGGACTACGACTTCAACGCCTACCGCGCCCGCTACAAGGACAACGCCAACGTCGCCTTCGTGATCCCCCAGGAAGGCAGCATCAGCGTGCCCTACGTGATGAGCCTGGTGGCCAACGCACCACACCGCGCCAATGCCGAGAAAGTCCTCGACTTCGTGCTGTCGGACGAAGGCCAGGCACTCTGGGCCAAGGCCTACCTGCGCCCGGTGCGCCCGATGAAAATGCCGGCTGACGTGGCGGCACAGTTCCTGCCTGACAGCGACTACGCCCGCGCCGGTGTGGTGGACTACGAAAAAATGGCCGCTGTGCAGGAAGCCTTCGCCGCCCGTTACCTGAACGAGGTCAAGTAAGTGGCAGCGTCCGCAAAACACGCAAGCTGGGCCTTGGCTCCCGCGTTTGCTGTGCTGCTCGCATTCTGGCTGTTGCCGCTGGCGCACCTGGTGCTGCTTGGCGCCGAGAGCCGCGACGCCAATGGCAGCGGCTATTGGCAGGTGCTCAGCAGCGCGCAGTACCTGGGCAGCCTGGGGCAAACCCTGGTCCTGGCCGTGGTGGTGACGCTGGTCGCATTGGTGATCGGCGGCATCAGTGGCGTGTTCCTCGCCCGGCACCAGTTCTTCGGTCGCTCGGCGTTGGTGGCGCTGCTCACTTTTCCCTTGGCCTTTCCCGGCGTGGTGGTGGGTTTCCTGGTGATCCTGCTGGCCGGCCGCCAAGGCTTGCTGGCTTCACTGGGCCTGCAACTGGCCGGTGAGCGCTGGATATTCGCCTACTCGCTGGCGGGACTGTTCGTGGGCTACCTGTACTTCTCGATTCCGCGGGTGATTCTCACGGTGATGGCGGCGTGCGAGAGCCTCGACCGCAGCCTGGAGGAGGCTGCGCATTCCCTGGGTGCGGGGCTTTGGCGCGTGGTGTGCGACGTGATCGTACCGGGTTTGGCGCCTGCGTTGGCGTCGTGCGGGGCGATCTGTTTTGCCACGTCCATGGGCGCCTTCGGCACGGCCTTTACCTTGGGCACGCGGCTCAATGTCACCCCGGTGGCGATCTACAACGTGTTCACCAACTACGCCAACTTTGCCGTCGCCGCTGCGTTGTCGGTGGTGCTGGGCGCGGTGACCTGGGCGGTGTTGCTGCTCACCCGGCGCCTGGTGAAAAACGCGGGGACTGTGCTGTGAAACGTTCATCGCTGTTTGTGATTCAACTGCTGTTCACCTTGCTGGTGTGCGCCTTCATGCTGGTGCCGGTGCTGATGTCATTGCTGGCCGGTTTAACCCGCAACTTCTTCGTCGGCCTGTCGAGCGGCTTGACCTTCGACTGGCTGGTCCAGGTGTGGCAAGCCTATTCGCCCACCGTGTGGCTGTCGCTGCAACTGGCCCTGGCTTGCGCGGTGTGCGTCTGCGTGATCGGCGTACCGGCGGCCTACGCTCTGGTGCGCATGAACAACCGCTTCAGCCGTGCCTTCGAAGAGTTGATGGTGCTGCCGGTGGCCATGCCCGGCTTGGCCAGTGCACTGGCCTTGCTGTTGACCTACGGCCAGTTCGGCAGCTTTCGCAGCAGCTGGCTGTTCATCCTGGTTGGCCATGTGCTGTTCACCTTGCCGTTCCTGGTGCGCCCGGTGATGGCGGTGATGCAGCGCCAGCAACTGCCGGTGCTGGAAGAGGCTGCCGCCAGCCTTGGCGCGGGGCCGATCAAGCGCTTTTTCAGCGTGGTGGTGCCCAACTGCCGGGCCGGGATCCTGGCCGGTGTGCTGATGGTGGTGACCTTGTCCCTGGGTGAATTCAACCTGACCTGGATGCTCCACACGCCCATGACCAAGACGCTGCCGGTGGGCCTGGCCGACAGCTACGCCTCGGCGCGCCTGGAAATCGCCAGCGCCTACACCCTTATCTTTTTGCTGATGATCGTGCCGCTGCTGATTGCGCTGCAGGCCATCAGTGCCCGTTTGTCCCGTGGAGAGCGTCGATGACCGCTATCACTATCCGCCTGCAAGGCTGTCGCAAGGCGTTCGCCGACGGCACCGTGGCCGTGCATGACCTGAACCTGACCGTCGAAGGCGGCGAGACCCTGGCGATCCTGGGCCCATCGGGCTGCGGCAAGACCACCACCTTGCGCCTGATCGCCGGCCTTGAGCGCCCGGACGTGGGCCAGGTGCTGTTCGGTGATCAGGACGTGACCCGCCTGCCCATCGAGCGCCGCGACGTGGGCATGGTGTTCCAGAACTACGCGCTGTTTCCCAACCTGGATGTGGCGGGGAATATCGTCTACGGCTTGAAGATTCGCGGCATGGCCGCGCTGGAGCGCAACAAGCGCTGCGATGAACTGCTGGAACTGGTGGGCTTGCAGAATCATGGCAAGCGCAGCATCCATGAGTTGTCGGGCGGCCAGCGCCAGCGCGTGGCGTTGGCCCGCGCCTTGGCCCCACGCCCGAAAGTGTTGTTGTTGGACGAACCCCTGGCCGCCCTCGATGCGCAACTGCGCGAACGCCTGCGCAGCGAACTCAATGAGCTGCTGCGCGGCCTCGGCATCACCTCTGTGTTCGTTACCCATGACCAGGGCGAAGCCATGGCCCTGGGCGACCGGATCCTGGTGATGGAGCAGGGGCGTGTCGCGCAGTTGGCGAGCCCGCGGGAGATCTACCAGAAACCGGCCAATGCGTTCGTCGCGGGCTTTGTCGGCAACCTCAATGCCTTCCCGGTGATCGCGTCGTCGGCCCATGGTTTGAAAGTCTGCGGCGGCGAGTTGCCGTGGCATGCGGCCGAGCGGCCCAGCACGGTGTATTGCCGCCCCGAACACCTGAAGGTGATGGAGAGCGAAGGACACTTGCACGGCCACCTGCTGGCGCAGTTCTTCCAGGGCGCGCAAAGCCGTTTGCTGGTGGAGGTGGGCGGCCCGCAACCGCTGCTGGTGGACAGCAGCGACAACCAGCTCTACGCCGTCGGCGCACCGATTGCCCTGGCGATTGCGCCGCACATGTTGTTTACCCTGAATGCTTGAGACTCTATTAGTGAATCGTCCGTTTCTCGTCGCGCAGATCAGCGACCTGCACCTCAAAGCCGGCCAGCGCCTCACCTATGGGGTGGTCGATACCCTGGGCGCGCTGCGCCGTGCCGTCGACCATTTGAACGCCAGCCACCCACGGCCCGACATCGTGGTCATCAGTGGCGACCTGGTGGACTTCGGCCGTGCCGATGAATATGCCGTGTTGCACCCCGAACTCGCACGCCTGCACATGCCGTGCTACTTGGTGCCGGGTAACCACGACACGCGTGGGCCGTTGTTGGACGCATTTGCGGATCACGCTTACTTGCCAGCGTCGGCCGACGGCCCGCTGGACTGGGTGGTGGACCAACATCCGCTGCGCTTGATCGGCCTGGACTCGACCATCCCCGGTGGCCACGGCGGGCAGTTGCTCGACAGCCAATTGCAGTGGCTCGACGAACAGTTGGCACTGCGCCCCGACGCGCCCACTTTGCTGATCCTGCACCACCCGCCGTTTATCAGCGGCATCGGCCATATGGATCGCGAACCCTTTATCAACGCCGCCGCCCTGGAGCGTGTGGTCGCTCGTCACCCGCAGGTGGAGCGCCTGCTCTGCGGGCATTTGCATCGCCCGATGCAGCGGCGTTTCGGTGGCAGCCTGAGTTGTGTGTGCCCGGGCACTTCGCACCAGATTGTGCTCGATTTGCAGGATGCGGCCCCTGCGCATTTCAACCTGGAACCGGCCGGTTACCTGCTGCACCGCTGGGATCAATCCCAAGGGTTGATCAGCCACAACGCGGTGTTCGGGGACTACCCGGGGCCGTACCCGTTTTATGACGCTCATGGATTGATTGACTAGCCGTTTACGGAGGTCCACTTCGCACAACTAAGTCGCTAACCGTTAGTTAACGCACCGGCCAACCCGAGTTTGGCCGAGTGCTTCCTGCTGCCTATTTTTTGCGCCCGGAACTTGAATTCCGCGCCGGAGCTCGTCCTGATGAAAGCTACTTTGAATGTATTAAGCGTATTGACCGGTACCTTGGGCGTGGCCCTGAGCCCCTTGGCCTCGGCTGATTTCCTGGGGGACAGCAAAGCCAACTTGAACATGCGCAACTTCTACTTCAATAACGATAACCGTGACGGTGCTGCGGCACCGTCGAAGACCGAAGAGTGGGGTCAGGCATTTATCCTCAACTATCAGTCGGGCTTTACCGACGGCACGGTCGGCTTTGGCCTGGATGCGATCGGCATGCTCGGCGTGACCCTCGACAGCGGCGCCGGCCGCCATGTGGGCAGTTCGATGATCCCCAACGATGACGGCAAGGCTGCCGACAGCTGGGCCCGTGGCGGCGCAACGGCCAAGGCGCGTTTCGCCCAGAGCGAACTGCGCTACGGTTACCTGCGGCCGAACCTGCCGATCCTGGTGAGTAACGATGGCCGCCTGTTGCCGCAGTCGTTCGAAGGCGGGCAGATCACCAGCAAGGACATCGACAACCTGACCCTGATCGGCGGCCAGCTGCAACACACCACCGGACGCGGTTCCAGTGACCGCAGTGGGTTGGCGGCGGCGGGCGGCACCCAGGAAAGCAATAAATTCAACTACGCCGGCGCCGATTACCAGGTGACCAAGGACCTGATGGTCCAGTACTACTACGCCAACCTTGAGGATTATTACCAACAACACTTTGCCGGGTTGATCCACGTGTTGCCGCTGGGTGATTACGGCTCGTTGAAAACCGACCTGCGCTACTTCAAGACCACCTCCGACGGCAAAAACAGCAGCGCGGCCGGGCGCGCCGAAGGCTACAAGTTCGGTGGCTATACCAAGAACGGCACGGGTGAAATCGACAACAACACCTGGAGTGCGGCGTTCATCTATTCGCTCGGCCCGCACGCCATCACGGCGGGTTACCAGCAAGTGTCGGACGACAGCAACTTCGCCCAGCTCAACCAGGGTGGTCTGGTGAACAAAGGGGAGGGCGGCTCCAGCCTCTACCTCTACACCGACCGCACCGTGCAGACCTTCATCCAGGCCGGCGAGCGCACGGCGTTTGCGCAATACGCCTACGACTTCGTCGCACTGGGCCTGCCGGGGCTGAAGGCGTCGGTGATGTACCTCAAGGGCGACCATATCCTCACCACCGCCGGCAACAACGCCAGCGAATGGGAGCGGGATATCTCCCTGGATTACGTGGTGCAGAGCGGCACGTTCAAGAACGTCGGGTTTGGCTGGCGCAACGGCGTATCGCGCAGCGAAGTCGCACGGGACCAGGACCAGAACCGCGTATTCGTCAGCTACTCGATCCCCCTGCTATAAACCCGATCTTTGTAGTGAGCGGGCTCGCCCCGCGCCGCGCCAGCCCAGACACCGCCCATTCACAGGAGAAATCGGGTGCCTGAGACAACGCGGCGCGGGGCAAGCCCGCTCACTACAAAGGGTGATAACTGGCATCAAGACACCAGGCGGCCAATCTCGGCCAGCGCCAAGGCAAGGGCACCGATACTGAGCAAGGTGAAGACCAGCGCAACCACGTGCGCCAACACGACCGTCAACGGGTGCATGGTGTGCTTCCTGAAATGTTGAGGAAGCACGATTATGAAAAGCCCCTGCCAGCGGATACAGACGCTGGCGGATATTTCAGTGATAAGCAAAACCCAAGGTTTACGCCACCCGGTTCCTGCCCGCGCCCTTGGCCTGGTAGAGCTGCATGTCGGCGCGCTTGAGCAGTGCCGAGGAGTCGCGGTCCGACGGCTCGGCCACGCCTACGCCAATGCTGACCGTCACATGGCCCACCGTGGGGAATTTCGCGGCGGCCACGGCGGCGCGGATTTTTTCGGCGACCACCTCGGGGCTGTCCGGTTCTTCGACTTCGGGCAGCAACACCGCGAACTCTTCACCGCCATACCGCGCGACAAAGTCGGTGGCGCGGGTGGTGCTTTCGATCAGGGCGGCGAGTTGGCAGAGCACGTCGTCACCCACAGCGTGCCCGTAGGTATCGTTGACCCGTTTGAAGTAATCGGCGTCGATCAACAGCAGGGCGAAGGTGCGTCCGGTACGCTGGAACAGCAGGCTGTTTTCGGCGAGCTTTTCGTCGAAGCGGCGGCGGTTGTAGACCCCGGTCAGCGCGTCGTGAGTGGCCAGTTTCAACAGGTCGGCGTTGGCTTGGGTCAGGTCGGCCGTGCGTTGAGCCACCGTTGCTTCAAGGGACGCATTGGCCTCCTGCAACTCACGTTCCTTGTGGAGCAACGATTGGGTCATACGGCTGATGGACTGCCCCAGTTGGGCGATCTCCAGCACCGGATGCTCCTGGGAAAACACCGCGCCGGGTTGCTGCTCCTGCACGAGCTTGGCGGACTTTGCCAGGCGCTCGATCGGCCGGCTCAGGGTCAGTGCCAGGTAGTACGCCACCAGGCCGAACACGATGGCGGCGAGCACGCCCAGGATCAGCAATTTGTACAACAGCACCCGCGCCGGTTGCAGGGCGATGTCCAGCGGCTGGCGCACCACGATGTACCACGACAGGTTGGCATTGGACGGGCTCGGCACCGCCACCGAGGCCGTCACGTAGCCGTTGCCGGTGGTCCAGCCGGAAGGTGAGTGCAGATTGGCTTGGGGCATTTGTTCGCCCGCGAGGATCTCGGGGTACAGCACCTTGCCGTCGAAGTCGATGATCAGCGCTTGCAGGCTGGGCGCGGCGTCCTTTTGCATCACCGCCGCATCGACGATCTGGGTCACCCAGCGCCAGTGCGCATGGGCGCCGAGCACGCCGATGGTTTCGCCCTTGGCGTTGCGGATCGGCGCGGCAAAGTCGATGAAGCGCAGCGGCTCACCCTTGGCCGCACTCGGCAGCAGCTTGGCGAGCAACACGGCTTCGTGGGGATCACCGGTGTATTCCCCGCGCATGCCCGCCTGGAACCACGGGCGTTGCTGCACCGATTGGTTGACCAGCAACCCCTTCACCGCCTGGCGTACCCGGCCCTCGGCGTCGGCTACGCCCATCCACGCGTACTCCGCGCGTGACTGGGTACGCAGCTCCATCAAGGTCATGATGTCCGGCGCGTCCAGGTCGCCCTGGCGGAACAACGGCGCCTTGCTCAGTAACGACACTTCCAGCTGCCGTTCGCGCAATTGCACCGCCAGCAGCGCCGCGCTGGAACGGGCGGTGCTGAGCAGGGCGTTGCCGCTGGCCTGCTTCACCTGTTCAGTGGCGATATGCCCCACGTAAAAGCCCACGATCAGCAAAGTGAGCAACGATAAACCGGCAAACCACAGGGTCAGGTGAGTACGCAGACTGGCTTTGAGCATTGGGCACGTTCACAGGCTAGGTGTCATTACATGGTAGGCGTAATCTCAGCCCCGGTGCCAGTTGTGATTGTTCGGCCCACCCGCTGCCGCGCCAACCTACGAACGTACAAGAATCCCCCCGACAGGCCTCAGTAGACTCGCCGCACTCCCTCTACTGCAGGTTTTCCATGGACATTTTCCTCTACGCATTCAGCGTCATGTACAGCCCCGGCCCGGTGAATTTCATGGGCCTCAATGCCGGGCTCACCGGCCAGTTCCGGCGCTCCACCGGGTTTTTCATCGGCGTGGGCTGCGCGATGCTGGTGCTGTTCGTGCTGTTTGGCTACACCGGCGAGGCGATCATCTCCCAGGCTGCACTGCCGTACATTTCGTTGGTGGGCGGTGTGTACACGCTGTACCTCGCGTACCAGGTGTTCACCGCGCGCACGGTGGTGGATGAAGCAGCTTCAACGGCGCCGACCAAGACCCTCACGTTCTGGAACGGGCTGGTGATCCAACTGCTCAACCCCAAGGGCATCATGGCGGTGCTGCCAATCACCAGTGTGATGCTGCCGGCAGCGCACATCACCGGCGTGTCGATTGCGTTGGTGTCGGCGGTGCTGGCCTTTGGCGCTTTTGGTGCGCCGTGGGTGTACGCACTGCTCGGGGCTGGGCTGGGGCGGCGCATCAACGGCACCTCGGCGTTCACCGTGTTCAACCGGTGCATGGGGATTGCGCTGGCGGTTTGCGCGTACTTCATGTTTCACGCGTTCTACGTGCACATCGTGTAGGCGCTGGGTCCCTGCTGCGATCCGACAAGCCACCCCACAGTTGACCGAGTACACCCGCGGATCTGCCCTCACTGTAGGAGCCGGCTTGCCGGCGATAGCGATCCATCAGCCAGCAGAGTTGCAGCTGAGCCACCGCCATCGCAGGCAAGCCAGCTCCCACAGGGTGGGCGGCTACAGGTATTTGAGCCAGGCCAAGTCGCGGCGGCGCGCCTTGAGCCCGGCGAACCAGCGCACGGGTGGATACAGCGCCAGTGGCAGCAACAGCGCCACCAGCCACACGGCGCCGATGCTGTCGAAGCCGAAATAGTTGCCGTGATTGAGACCAAACAGCGCCACACAGGCGACATACAGGATTTTCAGCACATACAGGTGCAGCAGATAAAAGAACATTGGCGCAGCGCCGAAAGTGGCGAGCAGGGCGATCCAGCGTTTGTGCCCCGCGCGTTCAAAGGCCAGTAACAGCAGCAGACCCACGCCCAAGGTCATCGCCAGAAACAACAGTGAAGGCGGGTACTTGGTCACGTTGAAAAAGCTCATCAGCGTGTACACGCTACTGTCGTAACTCAGCCAGGGTTTTTCACCGTAGCCATTGAATATTCGCACCACACCAAATCCGATCAGCGCCCCCACACCCGCCAGCAGCAGATAACGCTGACGCCTCGCCGGCTGCATGCCGTTGGCAAACCACGGGCCCAGTCCGTAACCCAGGGCAATCACGCCGATCCACGGCAGCACCGGGTAGGTGGTGCGCAATCGCAGGGTGTCACTCACGTCGATCCAACTGCGTTCGTGCAAGATCGCCCACAGGTTTTGCAGGGCCGAGCCAGGCGCGAAGTGCACGCCATCCAACAGGTTGTGGCCGGCGATGATCAGCAGCGCCAAACCTATCAATAACGAACGCGGCAACCACACCAGTGCGGCAAGAGCGAGCATGCTCACACCGATGGCCCAGATCACTTGCAGGTAGATCACGCTCGGCGGCAGTTGGAAGGTCCAGGCGAAGTTGACCAGGGTGAACTCCAGCACCACCAGAAACAGCCCGCGCTTGAACAAAAATGCCGATACATCCCCGCGGCCCTGGTATTTCTGGCCGTACAACCACGCCGACAAACCCGTGAGCAGCACGAACACCGGCGCGCACAGGTGGGTGAGGGTGCGGCTGATAAACAGGGCCGGTTCGGTGCTGTCGAGGGTCATCGGGTCGCTGACCTGGCGGTGCAGCAGGAACGTTTCGCGCACGTGGTCCAGCAACATGAACAGGATCACCAGGCCACGCAGGGCGTCGATGGAAAGCAGGCGTTGGCGCAGGGGGACAGCGTCGGTCATGGGCGAAGGTCACAGGTCAGGCGAAAAATTGGCGTTATCCTATAACATTAATTAATGCGTTGCCGGGCTCTGTGGCTGCAATTAGAATGCGATCAATTCTTAATTACTGCCGGGTTCCGGGTGATCTGCATGTCGTCTTCGCTCAATCTGCCTCTCCAGGCGCTGTACTGCGAACACCACGGATGGTTGTACCGCTGGCTCGACCGCAAGCTGGGCAACGCCAGCGACGCGGCCGACCTGGCCCATGACACCTTCATGCGCCTGCTCACGCGCCAGAACCCCGCCGGCTATGGCAACGAGCCGCGCGCCTTGCTCACTCACATCGCCAAGGGCCTGATGATCGACAGCTGGCGCCGCCAGGAAGTCGAGCGCGCTTATCTGGAAACCATCGCCCATCTGCCGGAGCAGCATGTTCCGTCACCGGAAACCCGCTGGTTGATCCTTGAGGCGCTGTACCGCATCGAAGCCATGCTGCGCGATTTACCCGAGAAAACCCGCCAGGCGTTCCTGTTGTCGCAGATCGATGGCCTGACCTACCCGCAGATCGCCGATGAGCTGAAGGTGTCGCTGGCCTCGGTCAAGCGCTACATGCGCGATGCCTTCCTCGCGTGCCTGAGCGTGGCATGAACCCGTCCATCGACCCGCAGATCCTCGGCGAAGCCGCCGACTGGATGGTGCAACTGCAGTCCGGCAGCGCCACCGACGAAGACCGCCGCGCCGTGGCCCAATGGCAGGGCCGCAGTGCCCAGCACGCCCAAGCCTGGCAGCGCGCGGAAGCGATATTGGGTGACTTCAACAGCGTGCCCGGGGCCATCGCCGGCGAGACCCTCAAGCGCATCGGCCGCAAACCATCCCTGGGCCGGCGCCAGGCACTCGGTCTGTTGTTGCTGGCCGGCCCTGCAGCGTGGCTGGCGTACCAACACAAGCCCTGGCAAGCCTGGACGGCCGACCAGCACACGGCTATCGGCGAACAGCGCACCCTCACCTTGCCCGACGGCACACGGCTGCTGATCAACACCAACAGCTCGTTGAATATCGCCTTCACCGACCAGGTGCGGCGCATCGAGTTGCTGCAGGGCGAGGTGATGATCACCACCGCCAAAGACCCTGCGCCGACGCATCGCCCATTTATCGTGCAGACCCGCCACGGCACAGCTCGTGCCCTGGGAACGCATTTCAGCGTGCGTGTGGGCGAGCAGAGCAGCCGCGTCGCCGTGCTTGAGGGGGCCGTGGAAATGCTGCCGGAACGAGCCAGCCGTGGGGTGGTCCTCAAGGCCGGTGAGCAGAGCGCGTTTGGCCGCGACCGTGTGGCGGCGGTGGAACCGTTGGCGGTCAGCGCGACCACCTGGGAGAACGGCATGCTGCTGGCCCAGCACATGCGCCTGGCGGATTTGCTCGACGAACTGGGCCGCTATCGCCCCGGCGTGTTGCGCTGCCATGAACGTGTGGCGGGCTTGACCGTTTCGGGTGCGTTCCCGTTGCGCGACACCGACGCCAGCCTGCGTTTGCTGCAGGAAACCTTGCCGGTGAAGATCAGCAGCCTGACCGGCTACTGGGTGACCGTCGAACCGCGCTGAATTTTTTTCACTGTTCGCTGAGACCTTTTTCGTTGTCGCCCGGTGTAGGGGAATAACCCTCACCTTTGCACCGCGCCAACAGGAATGCCCATGACCGCCAGCCCGCACCCCATTCGCCCCTTGAAAGCCTTGAGCCTGGCTGTTGCCCTGGCGGCCATCGCACCGTTGCACAGCGTGCTGGCCGCCGAGGAAGCGTCCACCCACGCGGCACGCAGCTACACCGTCGCGCCGGGGCCGTTGGGCAATGTGTTGGCGCAGTTCGCGGCGTTGTCCGGCGTGCCGTTGTCGTTTGACTCCACGCTGCTCAATGACCAGCAGAGCCCCGGCCTGCACGGCGACTTCACCGCTCAGTCAGGTTTGCTGCACTTGCTCCAAGGCAGCGGCTACACCTTGCAAGGCACTGCCACCCAGGGCTACACCGTGGTGCCGGAGGCCAATGGCGCGGCGGTGCAATTGGGCGCGACCACCATCAGCGGCGAGGGGAGCGGGGCGCAGGCAGACACCTATGGCGGCGGCCAGGTGGCGCGGTCGGCGCGCCTGGGTGTGTTGGGCAACCGTTCGATCAACGATGTGCCGTTCAGCGTGGTCAGCTACACCGCCAAAACCATTGCCGACCAGCAGGCGCGCACCGTGGGTGATGTGCTGCTCAACGATGCTTCGGTGCGCCAGTCCTCGGGGTTTGGCAACTTCTCCCAGATGTTCATCATTCGCGGTTTGCCGCTGAACACCGATGACATTGCCTTCAATGGCCTCTACGGCGTGCTGCCCCGGCAGATCATCACCACCGAAGCCCTGGAGCGCGTGGAGTTGTTCAAGGGCCCCAACGCCTTCGTCAACGGCGTGTCTCCAGCTGGCACGGGCATCGGCGGCAGCGTCAACCTGGTGCCCAAGCGCGCCGAAGACACGCCGACCCGCAGCGTCAGCCTCGACTACGCCAGCGACGGCCAGACCGGTGGCCACCTCGACCTGGGCCAGCGTTTTGGGGAAGACAACCGCTTCGGTGCGCGGGTCAACCTGGCCAGGCACGGGGGCGACACGGCCATTGATGACGAAAACAAAAGCTCGCAGCTGGTGGCCATTGCCCTGGACTACCGCGGCGATCGCCTACGCGTGTCCACCGACTTCGGCTACCAGAAAGAACGCATCAACAACGGGCGCTCCGTGGTGTACCCCAACGGCACCCAAGTGCCCAAGGCGCCCTCGGCCAAGCACAACTATGCCCAGGACTGGAGCTGGTCGGAGCTGGAAGACACCTACGGCATGTTCAACGCCGAGTACGATCTCACGGACAGCTGGACGGCCTATGTGGGTGGCGGTGCCAAACACACGCGGGAGAACGGCGAGTATTCGTCGCTGTACGTGGGCAACGATGGCAGCGGGCGCGTGGGTTTCCTCTATTCGCCCCACGACGAAGACAACAAGAGCGCCATGGCCGGTTTGAACGGGCACTTCGACACCGGGCCGGTGACCCACCAGATGAACCTCGGTTTGTCGGGCATCTGGGGTGAGCAGCGTTCGGCGTTCGAGGCGATCACCCAGGCCAACCGCAAGCCGGGCAACCTGTACAACCCGACCCAGATTCCGCGTCCTACCGTGACCTACTTCGGCAGCGACATTCACGACCCGCGCGTGGTCGGCAAGAACCGCATCAAGAGCGCCGCCGCCTCCGACACCCTGGGCTTTCTCGATGACCGCGTCCTGCTGACCGTGGGCCTGCGCCGCCAGACCATCGAAGTGGACGCGTGGAACACCACCACCGGTGCGCGCAATGCCAACTACGACAAGTCGATCACTACGCCGGTGTATGGCCTGGTGCTCAAGCCGTGGGAGCACGTGTCGTTCTACGCCAACCGCATCGAAGGGCTGGCCCAGGGGCCGACGTCGCCGTCTACGGGGGTGGCCAACCCCAACGTCACCTTCGCGCCCAAGCGCAGCAAGCAGACCGAAGCCGGGATCAAGCTGGATTGGGACAGCTACGGCGCGACGCTCGGGGTTTACCGGATCGAGCAGCCGAACAACGCCACCTCGCGCTTGCCGGGCAATAGTCTGGATACGTTCAGCGTCGATGGCCTGCAAATCAACAAAGGCGTGGAGCTGAATGTATTCGGTGAACCCATCGACGGCCTGCGCTTGCTGACCGGTGCGACCTGGATGCACACCGAACAACAGAACACCTCCAACGGCCTGAGCGACGGTAACCGTGTGGCTGGCGTGCCGCGTTATCAGTTCAACGTGGGGGCCGATTGGGACGTGCCGGGCATCCAGGGCGCGGCGGTCAACGCGCGGCTGTTGCGTACTGGAGGCGAGTACGTCAATGCGACCAACACCCTGGATATTCCGGCCTGGACCCGCGTCGACCTCGGTGCCCGTTATGGCTTCAAGGCCGACGACAAGACCATCACCCTGCGCGCCAACCTTGAGAACGTGGCGAACAAGGCGTATTGGGCCTCGGCTTCGACGGCCAATAACTACCTGACCCAGGGGGAGCCGCGCACGCTCAAGGTTTCGGCTACTGTCGACTTCTAACCCTTCCTGGTGTTTGGGGCGACGCTGCGCGGGGCAAGCCCGCTCACTACAACGGCGCTGTTGTAGTGAGCGGGCTTGCCCCGCGCCGCGTCATCCCAGGCACCGCGTCACAACGGGTGGCTGGTCTCAAGCTGGTCATACCGCTTCACCCGATACAACACCACCGACGCCCCCCAACTCACCACAAAAATCCCAATGATGAGGTACCCAAGCAGCCCGAAGCTGTCATTCAAGCTGCCGATAAACGCCCAGAACTCCCCCTTGAGTTCCAACTGGTCCGAGATCAGCCCCAGCGCCTCGATGCTGCCGATGACCACCGCCACCACTACCGACACCAGGGTAATGCTCATGTTGTAGTAGATCTTGCGGATCGGCTTCAGGTACGCCCAGCCGTAGGCACCGAGCATCAGGTGCCCGTCGAGGGTGTCCACCAGGGACATGCCGGCGCTGAACAGCAGCGGGAACACCATGATCGACCACGGCGACAACCCTTGCGCCGCCTGCGTGGCGGAGATGCCCAGCAGGGCGATTTCGGTGGCGGTGTCAAACCCCAGGCCAAACAGGAACCCCAGCGGGTACAGGTGCCAACTGCGGCTGATCAGGCGGAACAACGGGCGAAAGATCCGCGCCATGAACCCCCGGTCGGCCAGCAGCAGGTTGAAGTCTTCCTCTACGTACGCGCCGCCTTGGCGCACATGGCGCCAGGCCTGGTAGATCGAGCGCAGGATCACCAGGTTCATCAGCGCGATCACCAGCAGGAACAGCGCCGAGACCGAGGTGCCGATCACGCCGCCCACGGCCTTGAATACTTCGAAATGCTCCTTGAGGGTCGCCGCCGTAAAGGCCACGGCGATGGACGCCAGCACCACCACCGAGGAATGCCCCAGGGAGAAAAAGAACCCCACTGCCACCGGGCGTTTTTGCTCCTGCATCAGCTTGCGGGTGGCGTTGTCGATGGCCGCGATGTGGTCGGCGTCTACCGCGTGGCGCAGGCCGAAGCTGTAGGCGAGCAGGGCGGTGCCCAACAACACCGGGTGCGCGTGAAACGCCGCCAGTGCCCAAAGCCAGGCACCCACGTTGAGGGCGATCAACACGCCATAGATGCCGAATAATTTGCCACGGACCTGGCTGTTCGAATCACTGAAAACCTGGGCAAGACGGTGGATCATCAGGTAAACCCTATTAGGCAATGGCGCGACCGCTCCGACGCAGGAACGGCTCCGGGTGCTGAAATGCTTCAGGCACCCGGAAACGTTAATGGATTCGGCACGCGCCTATGATGAAATCTGCGGGTTGAACAGGGGATTGAGGATGAACACGAACGGACAGTCTGCTCAAGCGGTACTGGAATTCTGGACACAGGCGGGGCCCAAGCGCTGGTTCGCCAAAGATGCGGCGTTTGACGCGACGTTTCGCGACACCTTCTACACCACCCACCTGCTAGCGGCGCGGCGTGAACTGGAAGGCTGGCTGGACACGGCGCAGGGCGCGCTGGCGTTGCTGATCCTGCTGGACCAGTACCCGCGCAATGCGTTTCGCGGCACGGCGCACATGTTTGCCACCGACCCGTTGGCCCGCCTGTATGCACGGCGGATGGTGGACGCGGGCCTGGATCAGCAGATCGAACCGGCGTTGCGCGCGTTCTGCTATTTGCCGTTCGAACACTCCGAAGACAAGGCCGACCAGCAACGTTCGATCGCCCTCAACCAGCACCTGGACGCCAACACCTTCCACTGGGCCAAGGAGCACGCCGACATCATTGAGCGGTTCGGGCGCTTTCCCCATCGCAATGAGGTGCTGGCCAGGCCCACCACCGAGGAGGAACGTGTGTTTCTCGACGCCGGTGGCTTTGCGGGCTAAGCCTCGACAGGCAGCGGGATTTCTTTGGCGCCGGCGGGGCGAAAGCGCCGCAGGCCCTTGAGGTCGACGGCCCAGCGCAGGGCTTCGGTGGCCGAAGGGCGCGGGCCGTGGCTGATCGCCTGGGCCTCCTTGGTGAGGTTGGCGAGATACCCTTTTGCGCCGCCGCGCTCGCTCCAGTAGTGGGTGTGGCTGAGCCAGGAGCGGGCGAGCCAGCCTTTCCATTTGCCCACGGTCACCGGCAAGTCCAGCACACCGGCGCCCATCACCGGGCTCACCGGGCCGCTGACAATGTCGCCAAACAAACCCAAGGGCGCCGGAAAGTAGAGGTTGGTCCAGCGCGTCACCGCAAAGGCCGCCGCGTGGTGCAGGTACTGCGGGGTGAACGGCTTTTGCCCGAGCATCACCGCCTGGCGCGCGTTGTAGCCGTAGCCCTTGGTGTCTTCGGTGGGCGGGCAGGCGGGGGCTTCGCGGCGTTCCATGCGCTGCTTGAAATCACTGACGCTACGGCCCAGCAACAAGCTCGCGTGGGCCATGGGGCTGCCGACCGTGACCAGGTCGGTGATGCGCCAGGGGTTGCCCAGGCTGCGCTGTTCGATGAACGCCTGGGCCTGCTGTTCGCGAAACCTGAAGAGGCTGCCCAGGCTGCCATCCAGTGCGGCGCCAGCGGCGTGCAGGGTTTCGTTGATCACCGGTTGCAGCGGCTCGTTGTCGGCGTATCGCTCGGCCAACTCGCGATTGCTGGGGATCACCTTGGTCAGTTGGTCGTGATGTTCATGCCACAGGTAGCCGACGATATCGTAGGCAATCACGCTGCCCAGGCTGTGGCCGACCACGATGATGCGGTCGTAGTCGCCTTTGTTGTGCAAGGCGCGCAGCAACGCTACGCCGTCGGCGCGGATCTGTTCGCGCACCACCACATTCTGCGGGTTGGGGCTGAGGTAGCGGGCGGCGTCGCCCAGGTACGACAGGGCGGAATAGCGCAGACCCAGGCCGACGGCGCCCATCAGCAGCGGGACCAGGGCGAAAGGGTTGTCGTGGTGCTCGAACTTGCCCCAGGCGGTGGCCAGGGTGCCGGTGGCCACCAGCAGCAGGAACAGCATCACGGTCCAGCGCGTGGTGCGCCAGATCGGCACGATGGCGTCTGGAATGTCGCGGCGCGGGCGCTTGAAGATGTCCCACAGCCAACCCAGCAAGTGCCCGACCTTGGTGCCCTGCATCTTGTGGGCCCAGTAATATTCGTAGAAGTCGGTGGTGGTGCGTCCCGATGACTTCAACACGCGCAGGTCGAAATTGCGTGACAGCCGGTCCGGCTTGCTCCAGTAGAAGGGCGTGCCGTCGGGCGTGTCGGCGGGGATCATCGCTTCCACGAAGCCGCGCAAGGTGTCCATCGGGCGCTGTTCGCCGATGCCGTGGATGACCACAACCGCTTGTTTCATGTGCTGATCATTCCTTGAAAGCTCATTCCTTGAGAACCACGAGGGGCGGGGCGAATCGGCATTGTGGTCGATGGCCATAATATTGCCATCAACGCCGCTATTCCCGCCAGGAATGCCCCCATAAAAACCCTGCATTGTCATTCTAGTCGCCGATCTCGTAGCGTGGGCTTTCAACCAAGGAGTTCCGCCATGAGCCAAGCCCCGCTGCGCCTGTACGTTGATGTCCACTTCACCAGCCCCTACGCGATGTCGGTGTTTGTCACCTTGCTGGAAAAAGGCCTGGCGTTTGAAACGGTCACCCTGGACCTGGACGCTGCGCAGAACCAGGCGGCAGATTTTGCCCAGCTGTCCCTGACCCAGCGCGTGCCAACCCTTGAGGACGGCAACTTTGCGCTGTCGGAGTCGTCGGCGATATGCGAATACTTGGAAGAGGCCTATCCCGACGTGCCGGTCTACCCGGCCGACTTGCACCTGCGGGCGAGGGCGCGCCAGGTGCAGGCGTGGTTGCGCAGCGACATGCTGCCGATTCGCCAGGAGCGGTCGACACTGGTGGTGTTCTACGGGCAGACGATGCCACCGCTGTCACCCGTGGCCCAGGCTGCCGCCCGCAAGTTGATCGCGGCGGCGCAGGCGTTGCTGGCGGGTAACCCTGAGTACCTATTCGGCGAGTGGTCAATTGCCGACGTGGACCTGCCGGTGATGCTCAACCGGCTGATCCTCAACGGCGACCCGGTGCCGGCCGAGTTGGTGGACTACGCCCGCCGCCAGTGGCAGCGGCCATCGGTGCAGGCCTGGGTCAACCTGCAACGGCCTGCACTGTAGCGGTCACAGCCATTCCTGGGCCACGCGGCGGTCCAGGTCTTCCCAGTCAGCCATGCCCAATACCCGCGTGGTGTTCAAGCCACGCAGGTAGCCGCGCAGTTGTTGGGCGCTGGCGAAGGCCTGGTCGGCGTCGGCGGTTTCGTCCTGCAGCACGGCTTCATAGTCGACCAGGTAATCGGCGACCCGCTCACGAAACTCCGGCAAGACGGCTTCGCGGATACGGTCGAAGGTTTTCTGGTGAGGCTTCATGGCGGATCCTTATCGTTATAGTGAGGTCGGGCTACGCGACACTATCGGTTCAAATGATAGTCACCATCAAGGATCGCAAGTTCTGTTTTTACGCCATTAGTGGACAATTGCCCCATCGAGACGCCGCTCAAGGAGATCGCGCGATGAGGACTTTTATCCAACTGGGTTTGATGATGCTGATGGTGAGTGCCGTGGTGCTGACCAACCCGGCGATTGCCGATGATCTGCGTACAGGCCATTTGCTACCGATCGACGGTAGCGTAGACTCCCTGCAACGCGCGCAGTCGGTGGGTGTGTTGTACACCGAAAACACCCGCGACAACCTCAGCTACCTTGAGCGTTACCACACCATGGCCTTGAACGGCGCCAAGGATGCCCTCGATGGGCGCATCCGCCAGGCGTTCGTCAACAGCTCCGACCCGGAACTGGCCATTGATTGGTTGATGAGCTCGCTGCAGGGCACTTTTCTCTCGGTGACTGTCTATAGCAGCCTCGATGAACTGGTGCAGGCTCATCCCGATGTGGTGGTGATGCTCGATACCCATAACCAACTGTTGACCCAGCGTAACGATCAGGTCGAGGCGCGTTTTGTTGCACGGTTCTATGACGCGAACCTGCAATACATCGCCAAGGCCGAAGGTTCGGTGCGCAAACAGGTACCGTCGGTGTGGGTGCATGACAAGGCGGCGCCCGAGATTGCCGCCCAGATCGAGCAGCAGCGTGACGTACAACTCGATGCCTTGAAACAGTTTGATGCGTCGCTCAAAGCCTTGGTGCGTGCCGGCTGATGCGACCGACACTTTTTATCTATTCAGGATGCTCTATGCGCTCTTTTTTCGTCCCGGCCATGGCCTTTGCTTCATTGTTGCTGGCCGGTTGTGTGTCTGCCCCGAATGCACCGACGCTGACCCTGCAGTCGACCAAGACCCCCGAAGGTTACCTGCAATGCGTGTTGCCCAAGCTTGAAAAGCACGGCATCACTTCCACCGTGACCCAGAATTCGCGCCACGCCAAAGTGGTGCTCACCAGCAAATTTGCCGCGGATGACGTGCTGGAAGCCTACAAGTCCCAGGACGGCACCAAGGTGTTCCTGTACGAGCGCAAGCCGCTGGCGTCGACCATCACGCCGTCGCGCCTGGAGCAGGTCGCACAAGACTGCAAATAGTCTCAGGCAACACACATACCAATGTGGGAGGAGGCTTGCCCCCGAAAGCGGAGTGTCAGCCAATGAATAAGGTGGCAGATACACCGCAATCGGGGGCAAGCCCCCTCCCACAGTTTGGTTTGATACAAGGCTAGGGCTTGGCTTCGTGGCTGAAGGCATTCACGGTCTTGACCAGCCCTTGCGCGGCCAGCGCCACCAACTCACCGCCTTTTTCCACCGTCGCCAACGCCGGGTCCGAACCCATGCGCCCGTCGGGGAAGCGTGCGCGGAAGTCCAGCGCTTCGCGAATCGGCCCGGTGTTGGCGATCTGCGGTGAATACTCGGCGGTCTTGATCGACTCCGGGTAGGCCCATTGCGTCACCGCGATTTCCGATGGGGTGGCATGGCTACCATGGCCCACCGGGAACTGGCGCTGGGCCAGGTCGTTGACGCCTTCCAGGTCCCACCAGTTCACCAGCTTGAGCGCGAAGCCGGCCGGGCGACGGGCGAAACTCGCTTCGGCGTACAGTTCGGAAAACGCCGCCTCGATCGTGGCGATATTGCCGCCGTGGCCATTCAGAAACAGGATCTTCTCGAAACCATGCCCGGCCAGCGAGCGCACCCAGTCGCCAATGGCGGCGATAAAGGTGGAAGGGCGCAGGGAAATGGTGCCGGGAAAGCCCAGGTGGTGCTGGGCCATGCCGATGTTGAAGGTCGGCGCGATCAGGAGGTCGGCGTTGTTCTGCGCCTCATGGGCGATGATTTCCGGGCACATCCAGTCGGTGCCCAGCAGGCCGGTCGGGCCGTGTTGTTCGTTGGACCCGATGGGCACCACCACCGTGCGGCTACGTTCCAGAAATTGCCCGATCTCGATCCAGGTGGATTTATGTAGAAGCATTCGACGCTCTCTTTTAGCTATGGGGACAGGCTATCCACCACGGATTGTACGACTACTCGCCACCTGTTGGGGCTTGCAGTTGAGATAGGTCGAAGACTTCAGCCAGCGCTGGTCCGGGTACCACGAAAACATGAACTGCCCATCCTTGAGCTTGTCCACCACCTGGCGGGCCACCTGCGGGCGCACGGCCGGGCAACCCTGGCTGCGGCCGATGCGACCTTCGCGCTTGCTCCAGGCCGGGTTGACGTAGTCGGCGGCGTGAATCACCAAGGCGCGGTCGCGGGCCTGGTCATTGAAGCCCGGCTCAAGGCCATCCATGCGCAGCGAATACCCATGGGTGCCCAGGTAACTCTCCTGGGTGCGGAACAAGCCCAGGCTGGATTGGTGGCTGCCCTCGCGGTTGGAGAACTGGGTGGCGAAGTTTTCCCCGGATTTGGCGCCGTGGGCCACCAGGTCGCGCAGTACGAGGGTCTTCTTGCGCAAATCGAAGATCCACAGGCGACGGGCGGTCGAGGGCTGGGAGTAGTCAATGACGGCGAGGCGCTCGGAGCGTTCCTCGCCGTTGTTGACCGCGCACTGCACCGCGCTCAGGGCGCTTTTAAGCACAGTGGGATTGAGTTCTGGAGCCGAGCGCGCGAGGCTGCTATACAAGGTAGGAGGGTTGCCATTGGCGGCGAGCGCAGAATTGCTCAATACAGCCAGGCCCATGGAAATCAGACCCAGGGTGATCGGGCCTAACCGGTACATAAAAGTCAGCATCTGCAGTACATCCCCCCGCTGCGGATTGGAGTGAAGCCAAGTGTTCAAAAAACACGCATGTTACTTGAGCATTTGCCTGCTCGTTGCACCACTGGTCGCGACAGCCGATGAGGTGCCCCTGGCCGCCGTGCCCGTGCTTTCTGTCAGCCCGGTGCAACAGGCCCTCGCTCAGTTAGCCAGCGTTTGCCCCGACCTCGCCCCCCACATCGACCCGGCCGCCCAGTTGCGGCTGCAAGCGTTCTATCAGCAGCAGGGCGATGTGCCGTTGTGGTCCGAGGCCGAGCGCCGCCAAGCGCTGAATGCCCAGTTGCTGATGCTGGCGGATGACGGCCTGGACCCCACCCACTATAGCCTGCCTGCGGCAGATGCCACGGCCAACGTGCTGTGCATCGATATCGGCACCAGCCAGCAGTACCTGCAAGCCTTGCAGGATTTGCACTACGGGCGTCTCCAGCAATCGCGTTTCGAGCCGTTGTGGCATTCCCAACCACCGGCCCGCGACGCCAACACCGAAGTGCTCGCCTTCGCCGCCACGGGCCTGCAAGACATGGCGCAAGCCTTCGACCAGGCGCGGCCCAGCGCCGATTTGTATCGCAGTTTGCGTAATGCCTATTCCGCCGTGCGTCTGCAGCCCTTGCCGCATTGGGACCCGGTAGCCACCGGCCCATTGCTGCGCCCCGGCATGGAAGACCCCCGCGTGCCGGAACTGGCGCGGCGGCTGATCAGTGGCGGCTACCTGGCCAAGGCACCGAGCGGCAAGCAATACCGCGACGACCTGGTCAAGGCGGTCAAGGCGTTCCAGCTCAGCCACTCGTTGCAAGCTGATGGCGTGATCGGCACCGGCACCGTGGCCGAACTCAATATCAGCCCGGCGATTCGCCGCGACCAGTTGCGTATCAACCTCGAACGTTTCCGCTGGCTGGCCCAGGACCTGGAGCCCGAAGGGGTGGTAGTCAACGTCGCCGCGGCGCAACTGAGTGTCTACCAGAGCGGCATTCCCGTGTGGCAGACCCGCCTGCAAGTCGGCCGCGCCGAACGCCAGACGCCGCTGCTCAAGTCACGTATCACCCGGCTGACCCTTAACCCCACCTGGACCATCCCGCCCACCATCATGCGCGAGGACAAACTCCCGGCCATCCGCCTCAACCCCGAATACCTGCGCCAGCAAAACCTGCAAGTGCTCGACGCCCAGGGCCACCCGCTGGCGCCGGACCAGGTGGACTGGTCCCGTCCCGGCAACATCCTCCTGCGCCAGGAAGCTGGCCCGCGCAACCCGCTGGGCAAGATCGTGATGCGCTTTCCCAACCCGTACTCGGTGTACCTGCACGACACGCCGAGCCAGCCGCTGTTTACCAAAGGGCCACGGGCGTTCAGTTCAGGCTGTGTGCGGGTTGAACAGCCACTGATGCTACGCGACCTGCTGGTAAGCCCGGCCGAACGCACGCGCACCGATGAACTGCTGGCCACCGGCCTGACCCACGAATTCCGGCTGGCCACGCCAGTGCCAGTGTTGCTGGGGTACTGGACGGTGGAGGTCAATCGCGACGGCGGGCTGGTCTACGCACCCGACATCTACGGACGCGACCCCGTGCTGATCAAGGCCATGGGCACCGTGCTCTAACACATCCCCCTAACGCGGTCTGTAGTGGGGGGGGGGGGGGGGGGGGGGGGGGGGGGGGGGGGGGGGGGGGGGGGGGGGGGGGGGGGGGGGGGGGGG
>NZ_JBWKPU010000004.1:237704-255195 GCF_059418405.1 Pseudomonas sp. GW821-FHT09A09 | reverse complement strand
CCCCCCCCCCCCCCCCCCCCCCCCCCCCCCCCCCCCCCCCCCCCCCCCCCCCCGGGCTCCTACAGGGTTTTGTGTTGTCTCTGAGCGCTGTGAACATCATGACCACTCAAACCCTCGACCTCGCCAGCGCCACCCAGGGCTACCGCCGCCTGCTGGCGCGGCGTGCCTGGCTGCTGGCGCTACTGGGCGCCGCGCTGGTCTGCGCCATCCTCGTGGACCTGGCCAGCGGCCCGTCGGGCATGGGCCTGCTGGCGCTGCTCGACGGCATTTTGCACCCCTCCCACCTGAGCGCCACCAACCAGGTGATCATCTGGAACGTGCGCCTGCCCTACGCCTTGATGGCGGTGCTGGTCGGTTGCGCGTTGTCGCTGGCCGGGGCCGAGATGCAGGCCATCTTGAATAACCCGTTGGCCAGCCCCTTTACCCTGGGCGTGTCCTCGGCAGCGGCGTTGGGCGCGTCTCTGGTGATTGTGTTTCCGGTGACCACCGTGTGGGTCTCGGCCAATACCGCCATCTCTATCTCGGCGTTTATCTTCGCTGCCGCCTCGGTGTTTTTGCTGCAAGCCATGTCGCGCCTGCGCGGTGCCGGGGTTGAAAGCCTCGTGCTGTTTGGTATCGCTCTGGTGTTCAGTTGCAACGCGGTGGTGGCCCTGCTGCAGCTGGTCGCCACCGAAGATGTGCTGCAACAGCTGGTGTTCTGGACCCTGGGCAGCGTGACCCGGGCCAACTGGGACAAGCTCGGCATTCTGGCCTTGGTGGTTGCCGTGGTCATGCCGTTTTCCTTCACTGCCGCACCGCGCCTCACGCTGCTGCGCATGGGCGAAGACCGCGCACAAAGCTTTGGGGTCGACGTAAAGCGCCTGCGGTTTTTCTCGCTGCTGCGTATCAGCCTGCTGTCGGCGACCGCCGTGGCGTTCGTAGGCACCATCGGTTTTATCGGCCTGGTGGGTCCGCATATCGCGCGGATCCTGGTGGGCGAAGACCAACGCTTCCTCCTTCCGGCCAGCGCCCTGACCGGCGCGTTGCTGCTGTCGCTGTCGTCCATCGCCAGCAAGCTGATCATGCCCGGGGTGATCGTGCCGGTGGGCATTGTCACGGCCTTGGTGGGCGTGCCGATTTTCGTGGTGCTGGTGTTCAAGCGTGGGAGGCAGTTATGAGTGCAGGGTTATCGGTACACAACGCCAATGTGAGTTACGGGCGCCGGCAGATCGTGCACGACCTGAACCTGCCCACCCTGCCCCACGGCAGCCTGACCGCCTTGATCGGGCCCAACGGCGCCGGCAAATCCACCTTGCTGCGCGCCGTGGCCGGGCTGGAAAAAATGCAGGGCGTTGTACGATTGGGCGACCTTGACCTGTCAGCCATGTCGGTGGCCGAGCGCGCACGGCGCGTCACCTACATGCCGCAGAACTTGCCGCCCGGCCTGAGCCTGAGCGTGATGGAAAGCGTGATTGCCGCCTTGCGCGTGGCCAATACCGACGGCGTTCCCTTGTCCAATGCCGCCTGCCTGCGCGAAGCCTTTGAGGCGTTGCAGCGCATCGGTATCACGCATTTGGCCGATCAATTGTTAAGCACGTTGTCCGGTGGCCAGCGCCAATTGGTCAGCCTCGCCCAACTGATCGCGCGTCGCCCCCAGGTGATGTTGCTCGACGAACCCACCAGCGCCCTGGACCTCAACTACCAATTGAAGGTGATGGAGTGCGTGCGTTCACTGGTGCGTGAGCACAACTTGATCGCCGTGGTGGTGCTGCACGACATCAACCTCGCCGCGCGTTTTGCCGACCGTATTGCGGTGCTGCGCCAAGGGCGCTTGTACGCCAGCGGCACGGCGGATGCGGTGCTCGACCCGCTGATGTTTGCCGAGGTGTACCGCGTGCAGGTGCGCATCGAGCGCTGTTCGCAGCAGTCGTTGCAGGTGCTGGTGGACGGTGCTGTGTGATTCGCTTCTAAGGGTATGCACAAATGTTTCATTGAATTTTCGTCGGTGGAACATTACCTATACCTACAGGCATTCGCTCAAGCATCACCACCTTTGGAGAGCTTCATGATCGACCTGTATTACTGGACTACCCCCAACGGTCACAAAGTATCGCTGTTCCTGGAAGAAGCCGGCCTGCCCTATAAGGTGCACCCGATCAATATCGGCCAGGGCGACCAGTTCAAACCCGATTTCCTGAAGATCGCTCCCAACAACCGCATCCCGGCCATCGTCGATCAACACCCGATCGACGGAGGCGCGCCGATTTCGCTGTTCGAGTCCGGCGCCATCCTGCTGTACCTCGCGGAAAAAACCGGCCAGTTCATTCCCAAAGACCTGCGCGGTCGCCAGGAAACCCTGCAATGGTTGTTCTGGCAAATGGGCGGGTTGGGGCCAATGGCCGGGCAGAACCACCATTTCAGCCAGTTCGCGCCTGAGAAGATTCCTTACGCGATCAAACGCTATGTAGACGAAACTGCCCGTTTGTACGGCGTGCTCGACCGCCGCCTGGCGGATCGTCCCTTCGTGGCGGGCGAGGACTACAGCATTGCCGACATGGCGATCTACCCGTGGATCGTTTCCCACAAGTGGCAGAGCCAACGCTTGGAAGACTTCCCCCATCTGCACCGCTGGTTCAACAGCATCAAGGAGCGGCCAGCGACGGTTCGGGCTTATGAACTGGTGCAGAAGGTCAACCCACCCAAAGCCTGACCCCACCACTCTGTAGGAGCCGGCTTGCCGGCGATGGCGTTAGACCTGCCGCCATCCCTGCTGTGGCTGACGGCCTCATCGCCGGCAAGCTGGCTCCTACAGGTGTGTAATCCGCAAAATAAGCATCGCCTCCCGCTTGCGTCGTTTCGCCGCGCTCACTAACGTAGCGCCTTTACTGACGCTACCCCCGCAGGAGCTTTGCCATGGCCTCGCCAGCCCTCTCACATTTTCTTCCCCGGTTCGGCGTTGCCGCGGCAGTGGCCAGTGCATTAAGCCTGGCCGGTTGCCAGCTCCAGAGCACCCAGGACACCCTGCTCCCTGCCGCCGGCGTACAGCCGATCAAGGGCCTCGCGCAGAACGTCTCGGTACGCCGCAATGCCCAGGGCATGCCGCTGATCGAAAGCAACACCTTCCACGACGCACTGTTCAGCCTCGGTTATGTGCACGCCAGCGACCGCATCACCCAGATGGTCACCCTGCGCCTGCTGGCCCAGGGCCGCCTGGCGGAAATGTCCGGGCCGGAAGTGCTGGACGTCGACCGTTTCATGCGCGCCGTCAACCTGAAGAAAAGCGCCGGCGAGCTGTATAACGCCTCCAGCCCGCGCCTCAAGCGCTTCTTCGAAGTGTATGCGCGTGGCGTCAATGCCTACCTGTTCCGCTACCGCGACAAGCTGCCGCCAGACCTGGCCCAGACCGGCTACAAGCCCGAGTACTGGAAGCCGGAAGATTCGGCGCTGCTGTTCTGCCTGCTGAATTTCAGCGAGTCGAGCAACCTGCAGGAGGAGCTGTCGTCCCTGGTACTGGCGCAGAAAGTCGGGGCCGACAAGCTCGCCTGGCTCACCCCGAGCGCGCCGGATGAACAAATCCCGCAGGCTGAAGCCGACAAGCTCAAGGGCGTGAACCTCGGCCAGATCACCGGGTTGGCCGGACTGGAAGCGGTTGGCCAGCAGCTCAACAGCCTCAACGCGCTGGCCGTGACCACGTCGAACAACTGGGCCGTCGGCCCGCAACGCAGCCGCAGCGGCAAGAGCCTGCTGGCCGGTGACCTCGCGGCCCAGCCGCAAGCGCCATCGCCGTGGAACTACGTGCAGATCCGTGCCCCGAAATACCAGGCCGTCGGCGCCTCGATTGCCGGCTTGCCAACCCTGTTGTCCGGCTTCAACGGCAAAGTGGCGTGGAGCATGAGCGCGGTCAAGGGCGATACCCAGGACCTGTTCCTCGAAAAGGTCAAACGCCAGGGCAACGGGCTGTACTACGAGAACAACGGCAAATGGCTGCCGGCCGGTGTGCGTAACGAGACCTTCTTTATCAAAGGCCAACGTTCGATCCGCGAAGTGGTGTACGAAACCCGCCATGGCGCCCTGCTTAACAGCAGCCAGGCGCTGACCACCGGTTTCGGCCTGGCCCTGCAAACCGCCGACTTCAAGGACGACAAGAGCCTGGATGCGTTCTTCGACCTGTCCCGCGCGCAAAATGCCGGCAAGGCCTCGGACGCGACCCGGGAGATCCGCGCCATCGCCCTGAACATGATCTTCGCAGACGCCAGCAACATCGGCTGGCAAGTCACCGGCCGCTTCCCCAACCGCCGCGAAGGCGAAGGCTTGCTGCCCTCGCCGGGCTGGGATGCGCGCTTTGATTGGGACGGTTACGCCGACGCGATGTTGCACCCGTATGACCAGGACCCGCCCCAGGGCTGGATCGGTACCGCCAACCAGCGCACGGCGCCGCGCGGCTACGGCATGCAACTGTCCAACTCGTGGGACGCGCCGGAGCGCAGCGAGCGCCTCGCGCAACTGGCCAACGCTGGCAAGCATGACAGCCGCAGCATGATCGCCATGCAGTACGACCAGACCACCACGTTCGCCGCCAAGCTCAAGACCATGTTCCAGGCACCGGGCATGGCGCAACCACTGAAACAGGCGATCGACGCCTTGCCAGCAGCCGAGCAAGCCAAGGCCCGCGAAGCCCTGGGCCGCCTGATGGCCTTCGACGGCCGCCTGGTGTCCACCTCCGCAGACGCGGCGATCTACGAGCTGTTCCTGCAGGAAAGCGCCAAGCAGATCTTCCTAGACAAGCTCGGCCCGGAAAACAGCGCGACCTGGAAGGCGTTTGTCAGCAATGCCGGCCTGTCTTACTCCGCCACCGCCGACCATTTGCTCGGCCGCGAAGACAGCCCGTTCTGGGATGACACGCGCACGCCGCAAAAAGAAGACAAGCCGGCGATCCTGGCGCGCAGCCTGGCCGCAGCGATCACCGCAGGCGACAGCCAACTGGGCGGCGATCACAAGGCCTGGCAGTGGGGCAAACTGCACAGCACCACCTGGAAAAACATCAACGGCCAGGTGATCCGTGGCCCGCTGGCCAGTGGTGGCGACCACAACACCTTGAACCCGGCGCCGTACAGCTGGGGCCAAAACTTCAACACCACCCAAGTGCCGGCGCTGCGCATGATCGTCGACTTCGGCCAAGCCGAACCGATGATGGGCCAGGGCGGCATCGGCCAGTCCGGCAACCCGGCCAGCCCGAACTATGCCAATGGCATCGACCCGTCGCTGAAGGCGCAATACCTGAGCTTCCCGATGCAGCCGCAGAACTTCGACAAGGCCTACGGCAAAACCCGGTTGACCCTCACACCCGGCAAGTAATCCGGCCTCACGGCCACAACCAAACCTGTAGGAGCCGGCTTGCCGGCGATGGGCCCTCACCGACGCCATCGCCGGCAAGCCGGCTCCTACAGGGGCGTTGAATCAGATCGAACTTGTTGCGACGGGTTTGCCTCCTAACTGATAAGCCCATTGCCCCGGCACGCCCATGGACCTTGTCATCGCCCGCCCCGAAGGCCTCTACTGCCCCGTCGGTGATTTCTACATCGACCCCTGGCGACCCGTCGAACGCTCGGTCATCACCCACGCCCACGGCGATCACGCCCGCACCGGCAATCAACACTACCTGGCCGCTGCGCCGGGCGAAGGCATCCTGCGTTCACGTCTGGGGCAGGACATCAACCTGCAAACCCTGGTCTACGGCGAACCGCTGGTGCACCACGGCGTGACCTTGAGCTTTCACCCCGCAGGCCACGTGCTCGGTTCAGCCCAGGTGCGCCTGGAATACAGGGGCGAAGTGTGGGTAGCGTCCGGCGACTACAAGGTCGAGCCCGATGGCACCTGCGCGCCGTTTGAGCCGGTGCGCTGCCACACCTTTATTACCGAGTCGACCTTTGGCCTGCCGATCTACCGCTGGCAGCCTCAAGCGCACATCTTCGCCGGGATCAACGACTGGTGGCAGGCGAATATCGCGGCCGGCAAGGCCAGCGTGTTGTTCTGTTATTCCTTCGGCAAAGCCCAGCGCATCCTGCATGGCATCGACGCCAGCATCGGCCCGATCCTCAGCCATGGCGCGGTCGAACCGCTGAATCGGGTGTACCGCGAAGCCGGGGTGTATATCCCCGAAACCCTCTACGCCGGTGATTTCAAGAAGACCGACCCGCTGCTGCGCCAGGCCCTGATCATCGCCCCGCCCTCAGCCGGTGGCAGCAGCTGGATCAAGCGCTTCGGCGATTACAGCGACGCCTTTGCCAGCGGCTGGATGCGCCTGCGTGGCACACGGCGGCGGCGCGGTGTGGACCGCGGTTTTGTGCTTTCAGACCACGCCGATTGGCCGGGCCTGTTGTGGGCCATCGAACAGACCGGCGCCGAGCGCGTGATGGTCACCCACGGTTCTGTCGGCGTACTGGTGCGCCACCTGCGGGAAAAAGGCCTGGATGCCCAGGGTTTCACCACCGAATACGGCGATGACGAAGAAGAGGCCACGGCATGAAGGCCTTCGCCGAGCTGTACGCCAACCTCGACGCCACCACCTCCAGCAACGCCAAGCTGGCGGCCTTGCAAACCTACTTCTCGCACGCGCCGCCCGCCGATGCGGCATGGGCGGTGTACTTCCTGTCTGGCGGACGGCCCCGGCAACTGGTGCCCACGCGCCTGCTGCGGGACATGGCCACTGCAGCGTCAGGCATCGAGCCTTGGTTGTTTGAAGAAAGCTACCAGTCCGTGGGTGACCTGGCCGAAACCATTTCGCTGCTGTTGCCAGAATCGCCCTATACCTCTGAAGACGGCCTGGCGGTGTGGCTGGAAGAAAAACTCCTGCCCTTGAGAGGCTTGCCACCCGGGGACTTGACCGAACGCCTGCCCGCGTTATGGGCACAACTGGATCAACCCAGCCTGATGGTGTGCATCAAGTTGATCACCGGCAGTTTCCGGGTGGGCGTGTCCAAATTGCTTGTCACCCGAGCACTCGCCGCCATGGCCGACCTGGACAGCAAACGCGTGGCCCAGCGGCTGGTGGGCTACACCGACTTGTCCAACCGCCCGACTGCAGAGGGTTACCTCAAGCTGATCGCGGCTGAATCTTCGGACGAGCACGCGCAAAGAGGCGGGCAGCCCTATCCGTTTTTTCTCGCCCATGGTTTGTCGCAACCGCTGGAACAATTCGACGCCCAGCTCGGTTCGCCCGCCGACTGGCAGGTGGAATGGAAGTGGGATGGCATTCGCGCGCAACTGGTCAAGCGTGAGGGGCGCTTGTGGGTCTGGTCTCGCGGCGAAGAACTGGTTACCGAGCGTTTTCCTGAGCTGCACAGCCTGGTGAGTGGTTTGCCGGATGGCACGGTGATCGACGGTGAAATTGTGGTGTGGAAGGACGCGGTGCAACCCTTTGCCCTGCTGCAACAGCGCATTGGTCGCAAGACTCTGAGCAAAAAGGTACTCGACGAGGCGCCCGTCGTGGTCCTCGCCTACGACCTGTTGGAATATCAGGGCGACGACTGGCGCAACCACACCCAGGCCGAGCGCCGCGCCCAACTCGAACAGGTGATCAGCTTGTGCAACCAGCCTGTGTTGATTCCATCACCGTTGCTGACGGGCGCCACTTGGCAGGACCTTGCGCAGCAGCGCGAAGCCTCTCGCCAGCTTGGGGTGGAAGGCATGATGCTCAAGGCACGCGACGGCCTCTACGGTGTGGGTCGCACCAAGGACATGGGCGTGTGGTGGAAATGGAAGGTCGACCCGTTCAGCGTCGACGCCGTGTTGATCTATGCCCAGCGCGGCCACGGCCGGCGCGCCAGCCTGTACAGCGACTATACCTTTGCCGTGTGGGACGGCCCGCCCGGCAGCGAGCGCACGTTGGTGCCGTTCGCCAAAGCGTATTCAGGGCTCACCGACGAAGAGATGCGCAAGGTCGACGCGATTGTGCGCAAGACCACGGTGGAGAAGTTCGGCCCGGTCAGCAGCGTGACGCCGAGTATGGTGTTTGAGCTGGGGTTTGAGGGGATTGCCCTGTCCAAGCGGCATAAAAGTGGAATCGCCGTGCGTTTCCCGCGGATGTTGCGGTGGCGGCAGGATAAGCAGGTGGAAGAGGCGGACAACCTCGCCACCCTCCAAGACCTCCTGACCTGACATCTCCCTGGCAAACACTGCAAATCAATGTGGGAGCCGGGCTTGCCCGCGATAGCGGTGGATCAGACAGAGAGATGTAGCTGACCCATCGCTATCGCAGGCAAGCCAGCTCCCACATTTTGATCAATGCCAGGATCCAAAATAGTGCACTGAAAAACCAATGCCCATTTTCGGGCATCTCCTACACTCAAAACGCCCTCGTCTCACCTTTTAAAACGCTCATTCGGAACTATGGTGCAGAAATTGCTACTTGAGATCCGTCTGACACCGTTCAGTAACAGTCCTAAACGCGCCACAAGCGCTTATCTTGGTTTCCAGGGATTACATAATGAAAAAAGCATTGCTGACCCTTTCTGCACTGGCTCTGTGCATGGCTGCAGGTGTTGCGACAGCCAAGGAATACAAGGAATTGCGTTTTGGTGTCGATCCGTCCTACGCGCCGTTCGAGTCCAAGGCCGCTGATGGCAGCCTGGTGGGCTTCGATATCGACCTGGGCAATGCGATCTGCGCCGAGCTGAAGGTCAAGTGCAAGTGGGTTGAAAGTGACTTCGACGGCATGATTCCGGGCCTCAACGCCAACAAGTTCGACGGCGTGATCTCCTCGATGACCGTGACCGAAGCCCGTGAAAAGGCGATCGACTTCTCCAGCGAGCTGTTCTCCGGCCCGACGTCCCTGGTGTTCAAAAAAGGCGCGAACTACTCCACGCCTGAGTCCCTCAAGGGCAAATCCGTGGGCTACGAGCAAGGCACCATCCAGGAAGCCTACGCCAAGGCCGTGCTGGACAAAGCCGGTGTGACCACCAAGGCCTACGCCAACCAGGACCAGGTGTACGCCGACCTGACTTCGGGCCGACTGGACGCTTCCGTGCAGGACATGTTGCAAGCCGAGCTGGGTTTCCTGAAGTCGCCAGCCGGTGCTGACTACGAAGTCAGCAAGGCCATCGACGACCCATTGCTGCCGTCCAAAACTGCGGTCGGTATCAAAAAAGGTAACAAAGAGCTCAAGGCGTTGCTCGATAAAGGTATCAAAGCGTTACACGATGATGGCACCTACGCCACCATCCAGAAGAAACACTTCGGCGACCTGAACCTGTACAGCGGTAAATAACACCCCGGCGCCCACCTGTTTCAGGTGGGCGCTTTTTTATCGCCATAGGTCCTGAATTCATGTTTGAAGATCTTTTACAAACCCTGGGGCTGAGTGCCTTCAGCTTGAAAGGGTTCGGCCCACTGTTGCTGCAAGGTACGTGGATGACCGTGAAGTTGTCGGTCGCCTCCCTGGCCGTCAGCGTCTTGCTGGGCCTGCTCGGCGCCAGCGCCAAACTCTCCAGCGTCGCCCTGTTGCGCGTTCCGGCGCAGATCTACACCACCCTGATTCGCGGCATACCCGACCTGGTGCTGATGCTGCTGATTTTCTACAGCCTGCAGATCTGGCTGACCGGCCTCACCGACTTCATGGAATGGGAGTACATCGAGATCGACCCATTCAGCGCCGGGGTCATTACCCTGGGCTTTATCTACGGTGCCTATTTCACCGAGACCTTTCGCGGCGCGATCCTCGCGGTGCCCCGTGGCCAGCTTGAAGCGGCGACCGCCTACGGGCTCACCCGTGGCCAGCGGTTTCGCTTCGTAACCTTCCCGCAGATGATGCGCTTTGCCCTGCCCGGCATTAACAACAACTGGTGCGTGATGCTCAAGGCCACGGCGCTGGTGTCGATCATCGGCCTGGCAGACCTGGTAAAGGCCGCCCAGGATGCGGGCAAAAGCACCTATCAACTGTTCTATTTCCTGGTGCTCGCCGCCTTGATCTACCTGCTGATCACCAGCGCATCCAACGTCGTGCTGCGCTGGCTTGAACGCCGTTACTCCGCTGGGGCCCGGGAGGCCGTGCGATGATCGAACTTATCCAGCAATACTGGCGGCCTTTCCTGTATAGCGACGGCCAGCACATCACCGGGCTGGCCATGACCCTGTGGCTGCTCAGCGCGGCATTGGTCATCGGTTTCGTGGTGTCGATCCCGCTCTCCATCGCCCGGGTTTCGCGCAAGCGCTACATCCGCTGGCCGGTGCAGTTCTACACCTACCTGTTTCGCGGCACGCCGCTCTATATCCAGTTGCTGATCTGCTACACCGGCATCTACAGCATCGCAGCAGTGCGTGCGCAACCGGTGCTGGACGCGTTCTTTCGCGATGCGATGAACTGCACCATCCTGGCCTTTGCCCTCAACACGTGCGCCTACACCACCGAGATCTTCGCGGGTGCGATTCGCAGCATGGCTCATGGCGAAGTCGAGGCGGCCAAGGCCTATGGCCTGACCGGCTGGAAGCTGTATGCCTACGTGATCATGCCCTCGGCGTTACGCCGTTCGTTGCCCTACTACAGCAACGAAGTGATCCTGATGCTTCACTCAACCACCGTGGCCTTTACCGCGACCGTGCCCGACATTCTCAAAGTGGCCCGGGACGCCAACTCGGCCACGTACATGACCTTTCAATCATTCGGCATCGCTGCGCTGATCTACCTGACCGTGACCTTTGCCCTGGTCGGTCTGTTTCGCCTGGCGGAGCGCCGTTGGCTGGCCTTCCTCGGGCCGAGCCACTAAGGAGTCTTCATGCGTCATCAGGTACATGATCTGATCGCGCCGGTGCCAGGTACGGCGCGGCAGATTCACAGTTTCCACTTCGGCCCGGAAGCAGCCGCTGGCAAGGTCTACATCCAATCGTCGCTGCACGCCGATGAACTGCCGGGCATGCTGGTGGCCTGGCACTTGAAAGTACGCCTGGCCGAGTTGGCCGCCGCCGGGCGCCTGCGCAGTGAAATCGTGCTGGTGCCCGTCGCCAACCCGGTGGGCCTGGAACAGGTGCTGATGGATATTCCGCTGGGCCGCTACGAGTTGGAAAGCGGGCAGAACTTCAACCGCTGGTTCGTGGACCTCAGCGACGAAGTCGGCAACAGGGTCGAGGACCTGCTGGGGGACGATCCCCAGCACAACGTCGACCTGATCCGCGCCGCGCTGTCCACTGCCTTGGCAGCACACACCGCCGACACCCAGCTGCATTCCCAACGCCTGGTGTTGCAACGCCTGGCCTGCGATGCCGACATGGTGCTGGACCTGCATTGTGATTTCGAAGCCGTGGCACACCTGTACACCACGCCTGAAGCCTGGCCGCAGGTGGAACCGCTGGCGCGCTATATCGGCTCGGAAGCCAACCTGCTCGCCACCGATTCGGGCGGGCAGTCCTTCGATGAGTGTTTCACCCTGGTGTGGTGGCAACTGCAGCAACGCTTCGACGGGCGGTTCCCAATCCCCATGGGCAGCTTTTCGGTGACCGTCGAGCTGCGCGGCCAAGGTGACGTCAATCACGGCCTGGCCGCCCTCGACTGCCAGGCGATCATCGACTACCTGATCCACTTCGGCGCGATTGCCGGTGACGTGGCGCCACTGCCCGACCTGCCCTACCCGGCCACGCCGTTGGCGGGGGTGGAACCGGTGGCCACGCCTGTCGGCGGTTTGCTGGTGTTCAGCGCCCTGCCCGGCGAATACCTGGAAGCCGGGCAACTGATCGCCGAAATCATCGACCCCATTACTGACCGCGTAACGCCTGTGCACTGCCAGAAGGCCGGCCTGCTTTACGCCCGTTCGCTACGGCGCATGGCCACTGCCGGGATGGTCATCAGCCATGTCGCTGGCAGCGAGGCCTACCGCAGCGGCTACCTACTTTCGCCTTGAGGATGCACGCCCCATGTACAAATTGACCGTTGAAGGCCTGCATAAAAGCTATGGCGACAATGAAGTGCTCAAAGGTGTCTCACTCAAAGCCAAGACCGGTGACGTCATCAGCCTGATCGGCGCCAGCGGCTCGGGCAAAAGCACTTTTTTGCGCTGCATCAACTTCCTGGAAACCCCCAATGACGGCGCGATGACCCTCGACGGCCAGCCGATCCGAATGGTCAGCGACCGCCACGGCATGCGCGTGGCCGACGATGCCGAACTGCAACGCCTGCGCACGCGCCTGGCGATGGTGTTTCAACACTTCAACCTGTGGAGCCACATGAGCGTGCTGGAAAACATCACCATGGCCCCGCGCCGGGTGCTGGGCTGCAGCAAGAAGGACGCCGAAGACCGCGCCCGCCGTTACCTCGACAAGGTGGGCCTGCCGGCACGCGTGGCCGACCAGTACCCGGCATTCCTGTCCGGTGGCCAGCAGCAACGGGTGGCCATCGCCCGCGCGCTGGCCATGGAACCGGAGGTGATGCTGTTCGACGAACCCACCTCGGCCCTTGACCCGGAACTGGTGGGTGAAGTGTTGAAGGTCATCCAGGGCCTGGCCGAGGAAGGCCGCACCATGATCATGGTGACCCACGAGATGAGCTTTGCGCGCAAGGTGTCGAGCCAGGTGCTGTTCTTGCACAAGGGCCTGGTTGAGGAACAAGGCGCGCCTGAGGATGTATTGGGCAATCCGAAGAGCGAGCGCCTGCAACAGTTCTTGAGCGGTAACTTGAAGTAAACCTTTGCTGCGCCTGGAGGGTCTTTGAAAGAGAGCCTCCAGAGCGTCAGCCGCCGAATGGCAAAACCCGTCGACTTCGCCAAAAAATGGTTTGCCGCCAAAGGCTGGAAACCGTTCGCCTTCCAGAAAGCCGTGTGGGCAGCGGTGAAGGACGGTCAGTCCGGTTTGCTGCATGCCAGCACCGGCGCGGGTAAAACCTACGCGCTGTGGTTTGCGGCCCTCAATCGTTTCGCCATCATTCGCCCGCCTGTCACCGCAAAGCGTAAACCGCCTGCCGAGCCTTTGACTGTGCTGTGGATCACGCCGATGCGTGCGCTGGCCGCCGACACCGCGCGCGCCCTTGAGGCGCCATTGCAGGCGCTGCAGATTCCGTGGAGCGTCGGCCTGCGTACCGGCGACACCAGCAGCAGCGAGCGCGCGCGCCAGACCCGCCGCCAGCCCACCGCACTGGTCACCACCCCGGAAAGCCTGACGCTGATGCTCGCACGGGCCGACAGCGAGGCGAGCCTTGGGCACCTGCGCATGGTCATCGTGGATGAATGGCACGAACTGATCGGGAATAAGCGCGGCGTGCAACTGCAACTGGCGTTGGCCAGGATGCGGCGCTGGCACCCTGAGCTGATGGTGTGGGGGATCTCGGCAACCTTGGGTAATCAGTCCCACGCCTTTGAGGTATTGGTCCCGCAAGGCAACGGAATCAATGTGCAGGGGCAAACCGCCAAGCAGTTAATCGTCGATACCCTGGTGCCCCCAGTGACCGAGCGTTTTCCGTGGGCCGGACATCTGGGTTTGAAGATGCTGCCGCAAGTGGTCGCCGAGGTGGACGCCAGCACCAGTTGCCTGGTGTTTACCAACACCCGTGCGCAATCGGAGATCTGGTATCAAGCGCTGCTGGAGGCGCGGCCAGATTGGGCAGGGCTGATCGCGTTGCATCACGGTTCGCTGTCCCGGGAAACCCGCGACTGGGTCGAACGGGCATTGAAAGAAGGCCAGCTCAAGGCCGTGGTGTGCACCTCCAGCCTGGACCTGGGGGTGGATTTCCTACCGGTGGAGCGGGTGCTGCAAATTGGCTCGGCCAAGGGCGTGGCGCGCCTGATGCAACGCGCCGGGCGTTCGGGGCATGCGCCGGGGCGCCCCTCGCGGGTGACGCTGGTGCCGACCCATAGCCTGGAGTTGGTGGAGGCCGCCGCGGCCCAGGACGCCATTGCCCGGCGGCATATCGAAGCCCGGGAATCCCCCCACAAGCCGTTGGACGTACTCGTACAACATCTGGTGAGTATGGCTTTGGGAGGCGGTTTTACGCCGGATGCACTTTTGGCTGAAGTTCGCGGCGCCTGGGCGTATCGCGATCTCACCGACGCCGATTGGGCCTGGGCCCTGGGGTTTGTGCGCCATGGAGGCCTGTCGCTGACGGCCTACCCGGATTACCGCCGCGTCGAGCCGGATGAGCACGGCATCTGGCGCGTCCCGGATGCACGCCTGGCACGTCGGCATCGCATGAGCGTGGGCACGATTGTCAGCGATGCCAGTATCCACCTGAAGTTCTGGAGCAAGGGCGGCGGCGGCAAGAACCTGGGGAGTGTCGAGGAGGGCTTTATTGCACGGCTAAAACCGGGGGATGGCTTTCTGTTCGGCGGGCGCCTCTTGGAATTGGTGCGGGTGGAAAACATGACCGCGTACGTAAAGCGCAGCACTGCGAAAAAGGCCGCCGTGCCGCGCTGGAATGGCGGGCGAATGCCGCTTTCCAATGAGTTGGCGCAGGCGGTGGTGGAACGCTTTGACGCTGCTGCACACGGGCACTTCGATGGCCCGGAAATGCAGGCAGTGCAACCCTTGTTGCAAACACAGTTGCGCTGGTCCGGGCTACCGACACGCAAGCATTTATTGGCCGAGGCCCTGAAGTCTCGTGAGGGGTGGCACCTGTTTCTCTACCCCTTCGCCGGTCGGCAGGTGCACCTGGGGCTGGCGAGCCTGTTGGCGTGGCGGGTCAGCCGTGATCAAGCAGTCACTTTCTCGATCGCGGTCAACGATTACGGGATGGAATTATTGAGCGCCACCGAAGTGCAATGGCCGACCTTGCTGAACGAGGCGTTGTTGAGCCCCGACACGCTGTTGGAAGACGTCGTTGCCAGCCTGAACGCGGGAGAACTGGCCCTGCGGCGCTTTCGCGAGATAGCACGCATTGCCGGGCTGGTATTCGCCGGCTACCCCGGCGCGCCGAAAAGTACGAGGCAGGTACAGGCTTCCAGCGGGTTGTTCTTTGAGGTGTTCAAGCAATATGACCCGCAGAACCTGCTGCTGGCCCAGGCGGGGGAAGAAGTCTTGCGTGATGAATTGGATATTCGCCGGCTGGAACAGACGTTACGTCACCTGTCGACACTGAAATTGGACATGCATCTGATCGAACGTCCCACGCCCCTGGCCTTCCCACTGCTGGTGGAGCGGATGCGCGAAAGCATGAGTTCGGAAAAACTCTCGGAACGCATCGCACGGATGGTCAGGGACCTTGAAAAAGTCGCGGACAACGGGAAGCGTTGATGGCCTGTTCAGTCATGCTTGAGGGTGAAGAACTGTGGCTGCTGGCAGACAAGGCGGTTTATTGGCCCGCTCGCCGCTGCCTGCTGATCGCAGACGTGCACTTTGGCAAGGCCTCAGCCTATCGCCGCCTGGGGCAGCCGGTGCCCCAAGGCACCACCACGGAAAACCTGGCGGTGCTGGATCGGCTTCTGGCGGCTTTTGCGTGCGAGCAGGTAATTTTTCTCGGCGACTTCCTGCACGGTCCGGGCTCCCATGCATCGGGCACCCTGGGCGCGTTGAGGGCGTGGCGAGCGCAAAACGCCTCGCTGTCCCTGGTGCTGGTGCGCGGTAATCACGACAAACGTGCTGGCGACCCGCCCATCGATTTGAACATCGAGGTGGTTGCAGAGCCGTTGCTGATGGGACCATTTGCCCTGCAGCATGAACCTCAGGCCCATCTCAGCCACCACGTGCTGGCGGGGCATGTGCACCCGGTGTATCGCTTGCGCGGTAAAGGCCGGCAGAGCTTGCGCCTGCCGTGCTTTCAGATCGGCAAACGCGTGAGCTTGCTGCCAGCGTTTGGTGCCTTTACGGGCGGTTATTCAGTGGAATCGAACGACGATCAGCAGGTATTCGTGATCGGCGATGCAGAGGTATGGCCGGTACGCTGAAGAACCGGCCATGTCTGCTGCACACCTCAATCAGGCGACAGGTGCGGGTGGCGGCTCATCAGGAAGGGTGGGCTCACCGGGCTCGGTGGGCTGCTGTGGCCAGTCTTCATCGGGCTGGCCGGGAATGCCGCCCGCAAACGCTGGGTCAGCCATCAGGGACCAGGCCAGAACGCCAATCTGGTTGGGTTCAAGCCGGGCGAGTTCGGCGCTTATTCGCGGGTCGAGCTTCATAAAGTACTCCTCAAGCGTGGCTCGGCGCGTTTTGCACGCGCCGAGGCAGTACACCCAATAGAGTCACTTCCCGCAGACAAATTCCCTTTGCGTGTAAGACCTTTCGATCAAGCGCGTGGGAGAGTAACGCCGCGCTGGCCCTGGTACTTACCGCCACGGTCTTTATAGGACACTTCACAGGCCTCGTCGGACTGCAGGAACAGCATCTGTGCCACGCCTTCGTTGGCGTAGATCTTCGCCGGCAGCGTGGTGGTGTTGGAGAACTCCAGGGTCACGTGCCCTTCCCACTCAGGCTCAAGCGGTGTCACGTTGACGATGATGCCGCAACGCGCGTAGGTGCTTTTACCCAGGCAAATGGTCAGCACGTCGCGGGGGATACGGAAGAACTCCACGGTGCGTGCCAGGGCGAAGGAGTTGGGCGGGATGATGCACACGTCGCTCTTGATGTCGACGAAGCTCTTTTCGTCGAAGTTTTTCGGATCGACGGTCGCCGAGTTGATGTTGGTGAACACCTTGAACTCATCGGCGCAACGCACGTCGTAGCCGTAGCTGGAAACCCCGTACGAAATCAGGCGTTCGGCGCCTTCACCGCGCATCTGGCGCTCTACGAAGGGCTCGATCATGCCGTGCTCTTGCGCCATGCGGCGAATCCACTTGTCCGATTTGATGCTCATGGCGGGTGTCCTGAATAGCGAGGTGGAAAAATTCTGTGGGGCATCTTACCGGGGCCGGCCCCGGGGTTCAAAGGCCATGGGGCTTTTCTTGACGAATGCACAGGCTGCTGTAAGCCGCGGCCAGCGGGGCCGGGACCTGCGTTGCAGGCGGCCGGTGACCGTAAATACCACCGCCAGTCACGAAAATAGAGAAACCTTCGGAAATATCATTGGCACGTCCCGGAAAAAGGGTTAAGGTGGCGCCACTGTGCTGCTTGTGTCACTGAGAATCTCTACACGATATGTTGAATTTCGATCCAACCATCTCCAAGAATTTTTCCTGCTCTTTGCACTCAGTCTCGGCCAGGGCTTTTCCTGAGTCGCAGTTAACTTTGTCCAAGGAGATACACCATGTCTAATCGCCAAACTGGTACCGTTAAGTGGTTCAACGATGAAAAAGGCTTCGGCTTCATCACTCCACAATCCGGTGACGACCTGTTCGTTCACTTCAAAGCTATCCAATCCGACGGCTTCAAAAGCCTGAAAGAAGGCCAACAGGTTTCTTTCATCGCTACCCGCGGTCAGAAAGGCATGCAAGCTGAAGAAGTTCAAGTTATCTAACTTGTACTGACTTAGTCGAAAAGACCCCGCCCTTAAAAGCGGGGTTTTTTTATGCCTGCCATTCGGTGCTACACCTTCCCTCTTAGGAGCCCGGCTTGCTGGCGATAGCGATCTCAAAGCCGCCATCGCCGGCAAGCCGGGCTCCTACAAGGG
>NZ_JBWKPU010000004.1:11967-237694 GCF_059418405.1 Pseudomonas sp. GW821-FHT09A09 | reverse complement strand
GGCACCCCCCCCCCCCCCCCCCCCCCCCCCCCCCCCCCGGGCTCCTACAGGGGAGGTGCTGGCTATGAATGATCAGCACACAGCAAAACGCCCGGTGCACTCCCATACACCGGGCGTTTTGCTATAGCCGTCTTGATCGTTACTGGAACAACGACTCACTCGACAAGCCATTCTTCTCGAGGATCTCACGCAAGCGCTTGAGGCCCTCTACCTGGATCTGACGCACCCGCTCGCGGGTCAGGCCAATCTCCAGGCCTACATCCTCCAGGGTGCTGCTCTCATGGCCGCGCAGACCGAAGCGGCGAATCACCACCTCACGCTGTTTGTCCGTAAGCTCCGACAGCCACTGGTCAATGCTTTGGGAAAGATCATCGTCCTGCAACAGCTCGCAAGGATCTGTAGGGCGATCATCCGTCAGGGTGTCCAGCAGGGTTTTATCCGAATCCGGACCCAGCGAGACATCGACCGAAGACACACGCTCGTTCAGGCCGAGCATGCGCTTGACCTCACCTACCGGTTTCTCCAGCAGGTTGGCGATTTCTTCGGGCGAAGGTTCATGATCGAGTTTTTGGGTAAGCTCACGCGCTGCCCGCAGGTAGACGTTGAGCTCCTTGACCACATGGATCGGCAACCGGATCGTACGGGTCTGATTCATGATCGCCCGTTCGATGGTCTGGCGAATCCACCAGGTGGCATAGGTTGAAAAGCGGAAGCCCCGCTCAGGGTCAAACTTCTCCACCGCCCGGATCAGGCCCAGGTTGCCTTCCTCGATCAGGTCCAACAGGGAGAGCCCACGATTGACATAACGTCGGGCGATTTTCACCACCAGGCGCAGGTTGCTTTCAATCATGCGCTTGCGCCCAGCCGGATCGCCCTTTTGCGACAAGCGCGCAAAATGGACTTCTTCTTCGGGAGTCAGCAGAGGGGAAAAGCCGATTTCATTGAGGTACAGCTGGGTCGCGTCGAGCGCCCGTGTGTAATCAATGTACTTGTGTTGCTTTAACGCGGTGGAGTTCTTGGATTTGGTGCGAACTGAAGGTGCAGCAGCCCCCTCATTATTCGACATCGATTCCGTATCGATGGGTTCTCCCATAAGGAGAAGCTCATCGTCGATGTCAAACTCCGGCGCTTCTTTACTGAGAGCCATTGTTATAGTCCTTTGGTGAGTTCGACCTCAAGCTCAAGCGACGCCTTTATCCTTGGCAACGCTGGAGCCTGTTCCTTCTACGTGAGGGAACAGGCTGTGCAACACATCAACGACGGGGCAGGAATTGCAGCGGATCTACAGGTTTTCCTTGGCGGCGAATCTCAAAGTGCAGTTTCACCCGGTCTGTACCAGTTGACCCCATTTCGGCAATTGTCTGTCCGACTTTGACCTGCTGCCCCTCCCGAACCAACAGCCTACGGTTGTGGCCGTAAGCACTGACGTAGGTATCGCTGTGCTTGATGATGACCAGCTCGCCGTAGCCCCGTAAACCACTCCCGGCGTACACCACTGTCCCATCAGACGCAGCTAAAACAGGCTGTCCCAAATCTCCGGCGATATCAATGCCTTTATTCAAACTACCGTTTGAAGAGAATTTTCCAATCAATACACCGTTCGAAGGCCATCCCCAACCGGTCGGCGCAGGGCCTGGAGGCGGCAACGGCGCGGGTGCCGGCTTGGTCGCAACCGCAGGCGCGGCGGTGCCTGCAGGCCGGGTAATGACGGTGGTTCGGCTCGAAGACGACGGCGAAGATCCGGTGTTTGTCACAACTCGCGTAGGCGTTGAACCCGTGCGCCCGTCAAAGCGAATGACCTGACCTATTTGTATCGTATAGGGCACAGGAATATTGTTACGAGCTGCGAGCGCCTTGTAATCCCAACCGTATCGGAAGGCGATCGAGAACAGCGTGTCCCCCTTTCGTACCACATATTGCCCGGTGGTGACCGTCGGCTTTTGAGGTACGGCACTGGCGTTGTTGCGGTCGACAACCCGCGCGCCGCTGGAGGGAGAGCTGGAGCAGCCCGCCAACAAGGAACTCAAGACAAGGCCAAGCACCAGTCGCTGAAAGCTTGTTTTACTCATACGCTGCGCAAGACCTGTGAGACTCACCCGCCGCTCCCTTTATGGTGGCTGAACATGAATGCCTGTATCAGGCTTGAAATATGACGCAAGTATAACTGGGCATTGGTTTTTTACCGGCACACGACCGAAACGAAAAATTCATCGTGTTTAAAGCCAACAACAGATCATGTTGACTTCATGAACCCCGCTGTAAGACACATCCCCACCAGCAGAATTCACTGCCCGCGCACAAATGATCAGGCCAGCGGGCCATTGAGCAACGGCACAAAGCGCACAGCACCCAGCACATGCCGTGAAAAACCTTCTTCCTCACGGATAATGAGCATCAATTGTTGCACTTCGCCGGAGCCCACGGGGATCACCAGCCGCCCGCCTGGGGCCAGTTGATCGAGCAGTGCCTGGGGAACATCGGTCGCCACGGCGGTGACAATGATGCCGTTGTACGGCGCGAGTGCCGGCCAGCCTTCCCAGCCATCTCCCCAGCGGAACACCACGTTGCGCAGATTCAGCTCCACCAGGCGTTCCTTGGCGCGGTCCTGCAGGACCTTGATGCGCTCCACCGAGAACACCCGCTCCACCAACTGCGAAAGCACGGCGGTCTGGTAACCCGAACCGGTGCCGATCTCCAGCACCTTGTCCAACGGCCCCGCCGCCAGCAGCAACTCGCTCATGCGCGCCACCATATAAGGCTGGGAGATGGTCTGGTTGTGGCCGATCGGCAACGCGGTGTCTTCGTAGGCGCGGTGCGCCAGGGCTTCATCGACAAACAAGTGCCGTGGCGTGCGCCGGATCACTTCCAGCACCTGCGCATTGGACAGGCCTTCTTCATACAGGCGCTGGATCAAACGCTCGCGGGTGCGCTGGGAGGTCATCCCGATGCCACGGCGCAGCAGGTCATCCTGTTCACGAGCCATCAGCGCAGCCTCTCCAGCCAGCCATCGAGACGACTGAAGGCATCACTGAAGGTGCGATCAAGTTGCAGCGGGGTAATCGAAACATAACCTTGCATCACCGCATGAAAGTCCGTGCCGGGGCCACCGTCTTCGGCATCGCCCGCTGCGGCAATCCAATAGCCTTCCTTGCCACGCGGGTCGACCACCTTCAACGGTGCCGCCGCACGGGCACGATGGCCCAGGCGCGTGAGCTGGATACCGCGGATGTGGTCGAGCGGCAGGTTGGGAATATTGACGTTGAGCACAGTACGCGGCGGCAGGTCCAGCGAACCGTGGGCCTCTACCAGCTTGCGCGCGAAATAGGCGGCAGTGGGCAGGTTATCCAGTTGCCGCGAGGCAAAGGAAAAGGCAAACGAGGTCCGGCCAAGAAAGCGCCCTTCAAGGGCCGCCGCCACCGTGCCGGAATACAGCACGTCATCGCCCAGGTTGGCGCCGAGGTTGATCCCCGACACCACCAGGTCCGGCTCACGGTCCAGCAGGCTGTTGATTGCCAGGTGCACACAGTCGGTGGGCGTGCCGTTCACACTGATAAAGCCATTGGCCAGGACTTGCGGGTGCAGCGGACGGTCGAGCGTCAGCGAACTGCTGGCGCCGCTCTTGTCCTGGTCCGGGGCGACCACCACGCACTCGGCGTAATCCTGCAGCGCAGCATAGAGCGCAGCAAGGCCGGGTGCGGTGGCACCGTCATCGTTTGATATCAGAATACGCATGGGTTGTCCGTCTGCCCCACCGGCACCAGATCAACAAGCTCGCGCACCAAGACAGTGGCGAAGCATCCGGCCGGCAGGACGAATTCCAATTGCAGAATGTCCAGCGACGGATAATGCCACGTCAACCCGCCAATGGGCAGTCGCAGAATGCGACGTTCCTGGCTCATGCCCGCCTTCACCAGCCAATCGCGCAAGTCCGCTTCACCGGCGGCGACCGACTGCTCCAGTTCAAAGGTTGCGCCCGTGGCCGGTGAATCACCTTCGCCCCACTGCGGCCCGGTGGGGTGCAGGTCGAGAATCGCCAGGCGCGGGTCGCTGCATTCAGCCTCCCCGGCCGGGAAGAAACTGCGGCTGTCGGTGAACGCCAGCAGATCGCCGACTTGCGCACGCTGCCAGGAGCCATCGGCCACCCGCGCCGCCAACACTTTGTTGAACAAGTAACTGCGCGCCGTGGACAGCAGGCGCGAACGCACATTGCGCTGCTCTGGCAAGGCTTTGCGCGCCGCCCACTCGCGGGCATCCACCACATTGCCACCGTTGTGGCCGAAGCGCTGGGCGCCGAAATAATTGGGAATGCCGTGTTGCGCAATCAGTTGCAACCGCGCATCGATGGCGGCGGTGTCACCGGCCAGCTGGGTCAGGCGCAGGGTGAAACCATTGGCCGAATGCGCGCCGCGTTGCAGCTTGCGTTTGTGACGCACGATTTTCAGGATCTTGAGCGTGTCGTTTTCTGCACCGCTCATGTCCGGGTCGGCCTTGCCGGGCAGCTGCACGCTGAACCACTGGCGGGTCAGCGCCTGGCGATCCTTGAGCCCGGCATAGCTGACCGTGCGCAACGGCACGCCCGCCGCCTTGGCGATACGCCGCGCAGCCTCTTCGGTATTGAGCCCGCGCTTCTCCACCCACAGCCAGAGGTGCTCGCCGTCGCCGGTCAGCGGGATGTCCAGCACTTCGTCGACCTGAAAATCTTCAGCCGTGGCTTTGAGTACCGCGCTGCCCAAGGCCTCGCCATAGGCCCGCGGGCCCAGCAGTTGCAGGTCATTCATGCGCGCAGCAACAAGGCAACGGAGTGCACCGCGATGCCCTCTTCACGACCGGTAAACCCGAGCTTTTCGGTGGTGGTGGCTTTCACGTTCACTTGATCCAGTTCAATTTGCAGGTCTGCGGCGATCAGCGTACGCATCGACTCGATATGCGGCGCCATTTTCGGTGCCTGGGCCACGATGGTGTTGTCGACGTTGCCGACCTTCCAGCCCTTGGCGTGGATCAGGCCGACCACGTGACGCAACAGCACACGGCTGTCCGCGCCCTTGAAGGTCGGGTCGGTGTCCGGAAAATGCTTGCCGATGTCACCCAACGCCGCAGCGCCGAGCAAGGCATCGCTCAAGGCATGCAACACGACATCGCCGTCGGAATGAGCCAGCAACCCATGGTGATGTGCAATGCGCACGCCACCCAAGGTGATGAAATCGCCGTCGGCGAAACGGTGCACATCATAGCCGTGACCAATACGCATAAAAAAACGCCCCGATTTAATTCAGGGCGTGATTCTACCTACTTTTGCCTGACATTAACCGAGCAAAGCACGTCCGTGATGACGCAAATGATCGTCAATGAAGCTGGCGATAAAGAAGTAACTGTGGTCATAGCCGGGTTGCAGGCGCAGTTCCAGCGGATGGTTGGCCGCCTTGGCCGCTTGCTGCAGGGCTTCGGGCTTGAGCTGGACTGCGAGGAAATCGTCACGGTCGCCCTGGTCCACCAGCAGTGGCAGTTTTTCCGAGGCTTCGCTGATCAGCACGCAGGCGTCCCATTCGCGCCACTTGGAGCGCTCTTCGCCCAAATAACGCGAGAAGGCCTTCTGGCCCCACGGGCAATCCATCGGGTTGTTGATCGGCGAGAACGCTGACACCGATTGGTAACGCCCGGGGTTGCGCAGCGCGCACACCAGCGCGCCATGCCCCCCCATGGAATGACCACTGATGCCACGCTTGTCCGAAGCCGGGAAATGCGCTTCAACCAGTGCCGGCAATTCCTGCACCACGTAGTCATGCATCCGATAGTGCTTGGCCCAAGGCGCCTGCGTGGCATTCAGATAGAAGCCCGCACCAAGGCCGAAATCCCAGGCGTTGTCCGGGTCGCCCGGCACACCGGGGCCACGGGGGCTGGTGTCCGGTGCCACGATGATCAACCCCAGTTCGGCCGCCATGCGCTGGGCGCCGGCCTTCTGCATGAAGTTCTCGTCGGTGCAGGTGAGACCGGACAGCCAGTACAACACCGGCAGCTTGCCGCCCTGCTCCGCTTGCGGCGGCAGGTAGACGGCGAAGGTCATGTCACAACCCAACACATCGGAATGATGCTTGTAGCGTTTATGCCAGCCGCCGAAGCTCTTCTGGCACGACAGGTTTTCCAGACTCATGGCCGACCTCAGAAGTGGATGACGGTACGAATGCTCTTGCCTTCATGCATCAGGTCAAACGCTTTGTTGATGTCTTCCAGGCCCATGGTGTGGGTGATGAAGGTGTCCAGCGGGATCTCGCCGGTCTGGGCCATTTCCACGTAGCTTGGCAATTCGCTGCGGCCGCGCACACCGCCGAACGCCGAACCACGCCAGACGCGCCCGGTGACCAATTGGAATGGGCGGGTAGCGATTTCCTGGCCTGCACCGGCCACGCCGATGATCACCGACTCGCCCCAGCCTTTGTGGCAGCACTCTAGGGCGGCGCGCATGAGTTGCACGTTGCCGATGCATTCGAAGGAGAAGTCCACGCCGCCGTCAGTCAGGTCGACGATCACATCCTGAATCGGGCGATCGTAGTCTTTCGGGTTGATGCAATCGGTAGCGCCCAGTTGCTTGGCGATTTCGAACTTGGCTGGGTTGATATCGATGGCAATGATGCGACCAGCCTTGGCCTTCACCGCGCCGATGACCGCCGACAAACCGATACCGCCCAGGCCGAAGATGGCCACGGTGTCACCCGGCTTGACCTTGGCGGTGTTGATCACCGCACCGATGCCGGTGGTGACGCCGCAACCCAGCAGGCAGACCTTTTCCAGCGGCGCTTCTTTAGGAATCTTGGCCACGGAAATTTCCGGTAGCACGGTGTACTCGGAGAAGGTCGAGGTGCCCATGTAGTGGAAAATCGGCTGGCCCTTGTAGGAGAAACGCGTGGTGCCGTCCGGCATCAGGCCCTTGCCCTGGGTGGAGCGAATGGCCTGGCACAGGTTGGTCTTGCCCGACAAGCAGAATTTGCACTTGCCGCATTCCGGGGTGTACAGCGGGATCACGTGGTCGCCCACGGCCACCGAGGTCACGCCCTCGCCGATCGCTTCAACCACCGCCCCGCCTTCGTGACCGAGGATCGACGGGAAGATGCCTTCCGGGTCTGCACCCGACAGGGTGTAGGCGTCGGTATGGCAGACACCGGACGCGACCACGCGCAACAGCACCTCGCCGGCCTTGGGCATGGCCACATCCACTTCAACAATCTCGAGGGGCTTCTTGGCTTCAAAGGCTACGGCGGCGCGGGACTTGATCATCCGGGTTTCTCCAGGGGGTTAAAAACTGAGACGGTGAGTGTAAAACATGGCCTGTTGATTAATAATCCAGCCAAAAGCAAAACTTTATTGCTGTACAGGGATAATCACCATGCTGGAAAACCGCTGGGAAGGCATTGATGAGTTTGTCGCTGTAGCCGAATGCAGCCAATTCACCGCCGCGGCCGAGCGACTTGGGGTGTCTTCGTCACACATCAGCCGGCAAGTGGCACGCCTGGAAGAGCGCCTGCAAACCCGCCTGCTCTATCGCAGTACGCGCAAGGTGACGCTGACCGAAGCGGGACAGACCTTTCTGCAGCATTGCCAGCGCCTGCAGGATGGACGTGAAGAAGCCCTGCGCGCAGTCGGCGACCTCACCAGCGAGCCCAAGGGCATGTTGCGCATGACCTGCGCGGTGGCGTACGGCGAACGCTTTATCGTGCCGCTGGTCACGCGGTTCATGGCCCTCTATCCGCAATTGCGCGTGGACATCGAACTGACCAACCGCCAACTGGACCTGGTGCACGAAGGCCTCGACCTGGCGATCCGCCTGGGCCGCCTGCAGGATTCACGCATGGTTGCCAGCCGCCTGGCGCCCCGGCGCATGTACTTGTGCGCTTCGCCGTCCTACCTGGAGCGGTATGGTCGGCCACATAGTTTGTCGGAATTGAGTCGGCACAATTGCCTGATCGGCAGCTCGGATATCTGGCAACTGGCACAGGACGGGCGGGAATTTTCCCAGCGTGTGCAGGGAAACTGGCGCTGCAACAGTGGGCAGGCGGTGCTGGACGCCGCGCTACAAGGGGTGGGGTTGTGCCAATTGCCGGATTATTACGTGCTGGAGCATTTGCACAGTGGTGCACTGGTGTCGCTGTTGGAAGCGCATCAGCCGCCGAATACGGCGGTGTGGGCGTTGTATCCGCAGCAGCGGCATTTGTCGCCGAAGGTCAGGAAGCTGGTGGACTTTTTGAAGGCTGGTTTAGCCGAACGCCCCGAGTATGAACACCCTCTGTAGGAGCCGGCTTGCCGGCGATGAGGCCAGTTGCATCATCATAAGCCTTGAGGACGCCATCGCCTGCAAGCCGGACTCCTACAAGGGATCCCGGTTAGCCCATCGCAATCTGAGCCACTCCAGATCTTCCGGCCGGGTTACTTTGATATTGTCCGAACGCCCTTCAATCAGGCGCGGTGCCTGGCCGGACCATTCCATGGCCGAGGCTTCATCGGTGATCACCGCATCGGCCACCAGGCTGTCAGCCAGCGCACGATGCAAAGCACCTAGGCGGAACATCTGCGGCGTGTAGGCCTGCCAGATCAAACTGCGGTCGACGGTTTCCACCACCCGACCGTGCTTGTCGACCCGCTTGAGCGTGTCGCGGGCTGGCACCGCCAACAGGCCGCCGACGGGGTCGTCCGCCAGTTCAGCCAACAGTTTGTCGAGATCGTCGCGACTCAGGTTCGGCCGCGCCGCATCATGCACCAACACCCAGTCGTCATCGCTGGCGCCCAGGGCATTGAGGTGCAGCAAGGCATTGAGTACCGAGCCCGATCGTTCCGAGCCGCCGTCCGCACGCTGAATACGCGGGTCGGCCGCACACGCAAGGCCAGGCCAATAAGGGTCATCAGAAGCAAGACTGACCACCAGGCCCTTGAGGCAAGGATGGTCGAGGAAACAGCCGAGGCTGTGTTCAAGAATAGTGCGCCCGCCCAGTTGCAAGTACTGCTTGGGACGGTCCGCAGCCATACGGGCACCCACGCCCGCGGCAGGAATCACGGCCCAGAAGGCCGGTAAGGAGTTGCTCATTGGGCCAACTGGTAGAGGGTTTCACCCTCCTTGACCATGCCCAACTCATGACGAGCCCGTTCTTCAACGGTCTCCGTGCCTTTTTTCAACTCAAGCACTTCGGCATCGAGGACGCGGTTGCGCTCCAGCAGACGTTCGTTTTCGGCATGCTGGTCGGCAATTTGCTGGGTCAGTTCTTTCACCTGCGCAAAGCTGCCATTACCCACCCAAAGGCGGTATTGCAGGCCAGCCAGCAACAAGAGCAAGACGAGGAACAACCAATTGGGACTGCGCATCGAAATCCGGGTATCCAGTAAAAAAAGACAGCCATGCAAAACTTTTGAAGCAACTGATAGCACGAAGCCTGGAAAAACCAGGCTTGTGCTTGATAGCCATCAGATTAGCGCCGAAATCCACTCCATCGAGTTTTTTCCGACGCAACCCGTCGACTTTTTACCATGCTTTACATCAAGTAGCGATCAGCCGCGGAACTCGCCACGACCGTTGTACTTGGCCTTGCCAGCCAGTTGCTCTTCGATGCGCAGCAATTGGTTGTACTTGGAAACGCGGTCGGAACGGCACAGGGAACCGGTCTTGATCTGACCCGCCGAAGTACCCACGGCCAGGTCGGCAATGGTGGAATCTTCGGTTTCGCCGGAGCGGTGGGAGATCACGGCGGTGTAGCCCGCAGCCTTGGCCATCTGGATGGCTTCCAGGGTTTCGGTCAGGGTGCCGATCTGGTTGAACTTGATCAGGATCGAGTTGGCGATCGACTTGTCGATGCCTTCTTTCAGGATCTTGGTGTTGGTCACAAACAGGTCGTCGCCCACCAATTGGATCTTCTCGCCGATTTTGTCGGTGAGGACTTTCCAGCCAGCCCAGTCAGACTCATCCAGGCCGTCTTCGATCGAGATGATCGGGTAGCGCTCGGTCAGGCCTTTGAGGTAGTCAGCGAAACCTTCGGAGGTGAACACGTGGCCTTCGCCGGACAGGTTGTATTTACCGTCCTCGTAGAACTCGCTGGCCGCGCAGTCCAGGGCCAGGGTCACGTCGGTGCCCAGCTTGTAGCCAGCGTTGGCCACGGCTTCGGAGATCACTTTCAGCGCATCTTCGTTGGACGCCAGGTTTGGTGCGAAACCACCTTCGTCACCCACCGCAGTGCTCAGGCCACGGGCCTTCAGCACAGCCTTGAGGTGGTGGAAAATCTCGGTGCCCATGCGCAGGCCTTCGGAGAAGGTCTTGGCGCCAACCGGCTGCACCATGAATTCCTGGATGTCGACGTTGTTATCGGCGTGCTCGCCACCGTTGATGATGTTCATCATCGGAACGGGCATCGAGTACACACCCGGGGTGCCGTTCAGGTTGGCGATGTGAGCGTACAGCGGCAGGTCCTGGTCCTGGGCAGCAGCCTTGGCAGCGGCCAGGGACACAGCGAGGATGGCATTGGCGCCCAGGCTGCCTTTGTTCTCGGTGCCGTCGAGCTTGATCATCGCCAGATCGAGGGCTTTCTGGTCAACAGGGTCTTTGCCCAGCAGCAGGTCGCGGATCGGGCCGTTGATGTTGGCGACGGCCTTGAGCACGCCCTTGCCCAGGTAACGGCTCTTGTCGCCATCACGCAGTTCCAGCGCTTCGCGCGAACCGGTAGACGCACCGGACGGCGCGCAAGCGCTGCCGATGATGCCGTTATCGAGAAGCACGTCGGCTTCGACGGTGGGGTTGCCACGGGAGTCGAGAACTTCACGACCTTTGATGTCGACGATTTTTGCCATTGTTGTAAACACTCCAAAGTTGACGAAAACGCTCTATACCGCTCGATTTAACTTGTGGTGCAAATTGCTTCTTTGTAGGAGCCGGCTTGCCGGCGACGGGGCCCGTTAGATCGCCACAAGGCTTGAAGGCGCCATCGCCGGCAAGCCGGATCCTACACAGGGATCGTGATGTTACGCGGTTTCGACGGCAGGGAAACGCTTGACCAGTTCGTCCAACTGCTTGAGCTGGGTCAGGAACGGCTCCAGCTTGTCCAGGCGCAGGGCGCAAGGGCCATCGCACTTGGCGTTGTCCGGGTCCGGGTGGGCTTCCAGGAACAGGCCCGCCAGCGACTGGCTGATGCCCGCCTTGGCCAGGTCCAGCACCTGGGCACGGCGCCCGCCCGCGGAGTCGGCGCGACCACCGGGCATTTGCAGCGCGTGGGTCACGTCGAAGAACACCGGGTATTCGAACTGTTTCATGATGCCGAAACCGAGCATGTCCACCACGAGGTTGTTGTAGCCGAAGCTCGAACCCCGCTCGCAGAGGATCAACTGGTCGTTACCCGCTTCCACGCACTTGTTCAGGATGTGTTTCATCTCCTGGGGCGCAAGGAACTGGGCTTTCTTGATATTGATCACAGCGCCGGTCTTGGCCATCGCGACGACCAGGTCGGTCTGGCGCGACAGGAAGGCCGGCAACTGGATGATGTCGCACACCTCGGCGACCACGGCAGCCTGCTCAGGCTCGTGGACGTCGGTGATGATCGGCACGCCGAAGGCTTGCTTGATGTCCTGGAAGATCCGCATGCCTTCTTCAAGGCCCGGGCCGCGATAGGAGGTCACGGACGAACGGTTGGCCTTGTCGAAGCTGGCCTTGAATACGTAAGGAATACCGAGTTTCTCGGCAACCTTGACGTACTCTTCGCAGACCTGCATCGCCATGTCGCGGCTTTCCAGCACGTTCATGCCGCCAAACAGCACCATGGGCTTGTCGTTGGCAATCTCGATGTCGCCGACGCGAATGATCTTCTGGGCCATCAGGGTTACGCCTTCTTCTGGTGTTGCGTCAGTGCAGCCTTGACGAAACCGCTGAACAGCGGGTGACCGTCACGCGGCGTCGAAGTGAACTCAGGGTGGAACTGGCACGCCACGAACCATGGATGATCCGGTGCTTCAACCACTTCAACCAGCGCGCCATCACCGGAGCGACCGGAGATTTTCAGGCCGGCTTCTTTGATCTGCGGCAGCAGGTTGTTGTTCACTTCGTAGCGGTGACGGTGACGCTCGACGATCACATCCTTGCCGTAGCAGTCGTGAACCAGCGAGCCCGGCTCCAGCAGGCAGTCTTGCGCGCCTAGGCGCATGGTGCCGCCCAGGTCGGACGCTTCGGTACGGACTTCAACGGCACCGGTGGCATCTTCCCACTCGGTGATCAGGCCCACGACCGGGTGGCCGCTCTTGCTGTCGAACTCGGTGGAGTTGGCGTCTTTCCAGCCCAGCACGTTACGAGCGAACTCGATGACGGCCACTTGCATGCCCAGGCAGATACCCAGGTACGGCACCTTGTTCTCACGAGCGTACTGCACCGCAGTGATCTTGCCTTCCACGCCACGCAGGCCGAAACCGCCCGGGACGAGGATCGCGTCGACACCTTCGAGCAGCGCAGTGCCCTGGTTCTCGATGTCTTCAGAGTCGATGTAGCGCAGGTTGACCTTGGTACGGTTGCTGATACCGGCGTGGCTCATCGCTTCGATCAGCGATTTGTACGCGTCCAGCAGCTCCATGTACTTGCCGACCATGGCGATGGTGACTTCGTGCTCAGGGTTGAGCTTGGCGTCAACCACGGCGTCCCACTCGGACAGGTCCGCACCACCGCATTGCAGGCCGAAACGCTCGACCACAAAATCGTCCAGGCCTTGCGAGTGCAGGATGCCCGGGATCTTGTAGATGGTATCGGCGTCTTCCAGCGCGATCACCGCGCGTTCTTCAACGTTGGTGAACTGCGCGATCTTGCGACGCGAGGAAATGTCGATCGGGTGATCGGAGCGGCACACCAGCACGTCCGGCTGCAGGCCGATGGAACGCAGTTCCTTGACCGAGTGCTGGGTGGGCTTGGTTTTGGTCTCGCCGGCGGTGGCGATGTACGGCACCAGGGTGAGGTGCATCAGCATCGCGCGCTTGGCACCGACTTCGAAACGCAACTGGCGGATGGCTTCGAGGAACGGTTGGGATTCGATGTCACCCACGGTGCCACCGATCTCGACCATCGCCACGTCGGCGTCGCCTGCACCCTTGATGATGCGGCGCTTGATTTCGTCGGTGATGTGCGGGATCACCTGGATGGTTGCACCCAGGTAGTCACCACGGCGCTCTTTGCGCAGCACGTGCTCGTAAACACGGCCAGTGGTGAAGTTGTTGTTCTGGGTCATGGTCGTGCGGATGAACCGCTCGTAGTGGCCCAGGTCCAGATCGGTCTCGGCGCCGTCATGAGTGACGAACACTTCACCGTGCTGGAACGGGCTCATGGTGCCCGGGTCAACGTTGATGTACGGGTCCAGCTTGAGCATGGTGACCTTAAGTCCCCGCGCCTCCAGGATGGCCGCCAATGAAGCGGAGGCAATGCCTTTCCCCAATGAAGAAACAACACCGCCCGTGACGAATATGTAGCGCGTCATGAAAAACCCTAGAAGTCTGCGTTAAAGCGGTCCGAGCCGCCGGGGAAAGCGAAGGAAGGCCGAAGCCCCCGATCACCTGCATTAATCACAGTGCACCTTTCAAAAAAACCGCCGCGTTGTGACAGACCAGCAGTGAAACACCGGTACGTTGATCGCTACACATTTTTTGGAATCGCCCAGCAAAGACTGCTTGGTAATCGGCAACTGCTGCGATTCAGGAGAATCCACAGAAGTTGTATCAAGAAGGGAGCGTAGTCTACCGGAAAGGCTCTATCAGCTCAAACCTCTATCGCAGCTCTGTGGCGTCCAATGCAATTGCCAGTCGGTTGCCGGGCCGCGCCACAGCCCGGCAAGGGTTGGGGCAGCCAGCAATTGCTCACCCTCATACAGCAGCGGCAATCTGCCACGGATGAAGCCCGGCACCCCGCATTCATTAAGCAGGCGCTTCAAGTCACGCCGCCCGCGACCTGGCACTTCCACGATTTCACCGCCCTGGCGATAGCGAACTTCAAAGGCCCCCTCAGGCACCCTGCCGGCAAATTCCAGCTGGCCATTGCCCGGTAACGCCAGTGGGTTTTGTGAATGACTCCAACGCACTGCGTCGCCCGAAAAATCCGACCAAGTGACAGGCAACCACCAGATGCGCTCGCCACAACGGTGCAATTCACCGTCCGCCAGGCGCCATAGGGGTTGTGCATCACCCTTGGCGTCGCGCAAGGCGTTCCAGCCTGCCCAGTGGTCGCTGTCGGGCAAACGGGTCAGAGGGTTCAACCAATGACGCAAGGCATTTCTTTGACGGGCGTCAGAAAGCTCGCGCAATGGCGCAAGAGCCAGAGATGGTAAAGGCAGCCAGGGAAAGGGTGAGGGTTGATCGGCAGCGTGCAGATCCATCCGAGCCAGCTCATCCAACAGGCCCTGGGCTTCACTCAGATGCTCAGCAGTACGCGCCAGGCTCGAGACGGCCTGGGGCCAGCGCTCAGTGAGCACGGGAAACACACGATGACGCAGGTAGTTGCGGGAAAAACGCGGGTCGGCATTGGACGGGTCTTCGATCCATTTGAGCTGATGCGCGTGGGCGTAAGCTTCCAGTGCTTCACGCGAGACATCCAGCAGAGGCCGCACCAGGTAACCATCCGCCAATGGGCGCTGCACCGGCATGGCCGCCAACCCGCGCACGCCTGCCCCGCGTAGCAAGCGGAAGAGCAGGGTTTCAACCTGGTCATCGCGATGCTGGCCCGTCAGCAGCACGTGCCCTGCCCCGGTCACCTCGGCAAAGGCCTGGTAGCGTGCGTCACGGGCAGCACGCTCAAGGCTGGCACCGGGCTGGACCTGCACACGCATGATCCGCAGCGGCACGCCCAACTTGTCGCATACCGACTGACAATGCTCCGGCCACAGGTCAGCAGCCGCTTGCAGGCCATGGTGCACATGCACAGCACTGAGGTGTGGCAGGGTTTCGGTGTTTGCCAGGGAGGCCAGGAGGTGCAGCAGGACGGTGGAATCAAGGCCACCCGAGAATGCGATGTGCCAGGCTGGGGCGTTGCGCCAGGGGGCCAGGGTTTGCAGGAGTTTGGCGATTAAGGTGGGCTTCATAGCAAGGTACCGCCATCAATCCGGAATGCAATAGCCCAGCATACACAAAGCAAATGTGGGAGCGGGCTTGTGTAAGAGCGTGGCTTGCCCGCGATGCAGACGCCTCGGTTTTGCAGTTGCACCGAGGTGATGCTATCGCAGGCAAGCCAGCTCCCACACAAGCCGGCTCCCACATTGGGTATTGCGTGGGTCTTAGAGACCGTAGCTCATCAGGCGCTCGTAGCGACGGGCCAGCAGCGCTTCGTTATCCAGCTTCTTGAGCATCGCCAATTGCGAAGCCAGCTCAGCACGGATGGTGGCAGACGCGGCAGCCGGGTCGCGGTGGGCGCCGCCCAATGGCTCGGCGATCACTTTGTCCACGATACCCAGGCCTTTGAGGCGATCAGCGGTGATGCCCATGGCTTCCGCAGCGTCCGGTGCCTTTTCTGCGGTTTTCCACAGGATCGAGGCGCAACCTTCCGGCGAGATCACCGCGTAGGTCGAGTATTGCAGCATGTTCAGCTGGTCGCACACGCCAATGGCCAGTGCACCACCGGAACCACCTTCACCAATCACGGTGGCGATGATCGGGGTTTTCAGGCGGGCCATGACGCGCAGGTTCCAGGCGATGGCTTCGCTCTGGTTGCGTTCTTCGGCGTCGATACCTGGGTAAGCACCCGGGGTGTCGATGAAGGTCAGGATCGGCATCTTGAAACGTTCAGCCATTTCCATCAGGCGGCAGGCTTTACGGTAACCTTCCGGACGCGGCATACCGAAGTTGCGGCGCACTTTCTCACGCACTTCACGGCCTTTCTGGTGACCGATCACCATCACCGGCTGGTCGTCCAGGCGAGCGATACCGCCCACGATGGCCGCGTCGTCAGAGAAGTGACGGTCGCCGTGCAGTTCATCGAACTCGGTGAAAATGTGCTGGATGTAGTCCAGGGTGTACGGACGGCGCGGGTGGCGGGCCAAGCGCGCGATCTGCCAGCTGGTCAGCTTGCCGAAGATGTCTTCGGTGAGCGTCTTGCTCTTGTCTTGCAGGCGGGAGATTTCATCGCCGATATTCAGCGAATTGTCATTGCCGACCAGGCGCAGCTCTTCGATCTTGGCTTGCAGGTCAGCGATCGGCTGTTCGAAATCAAGAAAATTCGGGTTCATAAGCGTCCGTCTTGGGTCGACGGCCAGGGAGTGCCTGGCCAGCCGGTTGTCTATTCGCGCCCTACCTTAAGGGAGAGGCGCGTTTAGGTCGAGATTAAATGTTCAGTCGAGATCAGGTGCCCTGACCGTCAACGGTATTGGAGGAAGACGTTGTCTCGCCCGAACTGGTCACGCAAAGCTTGAATCAAGCCATCGGCGGGATCAATTCGCCAGGTCTCGCCAAACTGCAACATGGCCTTGGCGTCGTTGCCGGTGTACTCCATGGTCACCGGGCACGCGCCACGGTGGCGTTTGAGCAGGTCACCCAACCAGCGTAGCTGATCGCCCTTGAGCGCTTCGGTTTTCACCTTCAAGCGCAGGCTTTCAGCCAGGTTGGTGCGGGCATCTTCCATGCTCATCACCCGCTTGATCCGCAGGCGCAGGCCGCCGGAGAAGTCATCGTTGCTGACCTCCCCTTCCACCACCACCATGGCGTCGGTCTGCAGCAGCGACTGGGCGGAGTGGAACGCGTCGGCAAACAGCGAGGCTTCGATACGGCCCGAGCGGTCGTCAAGGGTGATGAAGCCCATCTTGTCGCCCTTTTTGTTCTTCATTACCCGCAGGGCGATGATCATGCCGGCAACGGTCTGGGTATCCCGTGCAGGCTTGAGGTCGATGATGCGTTGACGGGCGAAGCGGCGGATCTCGCCTTCGTACTCGTCAATCGGGTGACCGGTGAGGTACAGGCCCAAGGTGTCTTTTTCACCCTTGAGGCGCTCCTTGAGGGTCAGCTCCTTGGCCTTGCGGTGGTTACCGTACACATCGGCATCTTCCTCGACGAACAGCCCGCCAAACAGGTCGGCGTGACCACTGTCGTGGGTGCGCGCGGTTTGCTCGGCGGCCTTGATCGCTTCTTCCATGGCGGTCAACAGCACCGCGCGGTTACGGTCGATGTTCGCCTGGTAGGCCTTGGGCTCATCATGGAAATACGGGCCAAGACGGTCGAGTGCACCGCTGCGGATCAGGCCATCGAGGGTTCGCTTGTTGATGCGCTTGAGGTCAACCCGCGCACAGAAGTCGAACAGGTCCTTGAACGGCCCGTCCTGACGCGCCTCGGTGATCGCTTCCACCGGACCTTCACCCACACCCTTGATCGCGCCCAGGCCATAGATGATGCGGCCTTCGTCGTTCACCGTGAACTTGAACTCCGAGGCGTTCACGTCCGGCGCGTCGAGGCGCAGCTTCATGGTGCGCACTTCCTCGATCAAGGTCACGACCTTGTCGGTGTTGTGCATATCCGCCGAGAGTACCGCGGCCATGAACGGCGCCGGGTAGTGAGCTTTCAGCCAGGCGGTCTGGTACGACACCAGGCCGTAGGCGGCGGAGTGGGATTTGTTGAAGCCGTAGCCGGCGAATTTCTCTACCAGATCGAAGATGTTACCGGCCAGGTCCGCGTCAATATTGTTGGTGGCGCAACCCTCAATGAAACCGCCACGCTGCTTGGCCATTTCCTCGGGTTTTTTCTTACCCATGGCTCGACGCAACATGTCCGCGCCGCCGAGTGTGTAACCGGCCATCACCTGGGCGATCTGCATCACCTGTTCCTGGTACAGGATGATGCCGTAGGTCGGTGCCAATACAGGCTTGAGGCCTTCGTACTGGTAGTCGGAGTGCGGGTACGCCAGCTCGGCGCGGCCGTGCTTACGGTTGATGAAGTCATCCACCATGCCCGATTGCAGCGGGCCCGGACGGAACAGGGCCACCAGTGCGATCAAGTCTTCCAGGCAGTCGGGCTTGAGCTTCTTGATCAGCTCCTTCATGCCGCGGGATTCAAGCTGGAACACCGCCGTGGTTTCAGCTTTTTGCAGCAGGGTGTAGGTCGGCTTGTCGTCCAGCGGGATGAACGCGATGTCCAGCGGCTCCTCGCCCACCTTGGCGCGGTCGCGGTTGATGGTCTTGAGCGCCCAGTCGATGATCGTCAGGGTTCGCAGGCCGAGGAAGTCGAACTTCACCAGGCCGGCCGCCTCCACGTCATCCTTGTCGAACTGGGTTACAAGGCCGTCGCCTTCTTCGTCGCAATAGATCGGCGAAAAGTCTGTGAGCTTGGTCGGGGCGATAACCACACCACCGGCGTGCTTGCCAACGTTACGCACCACGCCTTCGAGCTTGCGGGCCATATCCCAGATTTCGGCGGCTTCTTCATCGACCTTGATGAAGTCACGCAGGATCTCTTCCTGCTCAAAGGCCTTTTCCAGGGTCATGCCGACTTCGAACGGGATCATCTTCGACAGGCGATCCGCCAGGCCGTAGGACTTGCCCTGCACCCGCGCCACGTCACGGATTACCGCCTTGGCCGCCATGGAGCCGAAGGTGATGATCTGGCTGACCGCGTTGCGACCGTATTTCTCGGCCACGTATTCGATGACGCGGTCACGACCGTCCATGCAGAAGTCGACGTCGAAGTCGGGCATGGAAACCCGCTCCGGGTTCAGGAACCGTTCGAACAGCAGGTCATATTCCAGCGGGTCAAGGTCGGTGATCTTCTGCACATAGGCCACCAGCGAGCCAGCACCTGACCCCCGGCCAGGCCCCACAGGCACGCCGTTATTCTTGGCCCACTGGATAAAGTCCATCACGATCAGGAAGTAACCGGGGAACCCCATCTGGATAATGATATCCAGCTCGAAATTCAGCCGGTCGACATACACCTGGCGCTTGGCGTCGTAATCTTCGGTGGTGTCCTTGGGCAGGAGGACCGCGAGCCGCTCTTCCAGACCGTCAAACGACACTTTGCGGAAATACTCATCGATGGTCATGCCATCGGGAATCGGGAAGTTGGGCAGGAAGTGCTTGCCCAGCTTCACTTCGATATTGCAGCGTTTGGCGATTTCGACGGAGTTTTCCAGCGCCTCGGGCAGGTCGCTGAACAGCTCGGCCATTTCATCGGCGCTTTTGAGGTACTGCTCTTCGCTGTAGTTCTTCGAACGACGCGGGTCATCCAGGGCCCGGCCTTCGCCGATACACACGCGAGTTTCGTGGGCCTCGAAGTCTTCCTTCTTGATAAAGCGCACGTCGTTGGTGGCCACCAGTGGCGCGCCCAGCTTGTCGGCCAGGGCCACGGCTGCGTGCAGGTGCTCTTCATCGTTGGGGCGGTTGGTGCGCTGGACTTCCAGGTAGAAACGGTCGGGGAAGACCTGCATCCACTCGCTGGCCAGCACTTCGGCTTCCTGGGGATTGCCGCCCAGCAGCGCGATACCGATCTCACCCTCTTTAGCGGCCGATAGCATGATCAGGCCTTCGCTGGCCTCGGCGACCCACTCGCGCTCGATGATGATCGAGCCGTTGCGCTGGCCGTCGATAAAACCACGGGAAATCAGTTCGGTGAGGTTGCGATAACCGACGCCATTCATCGCCAGCAGGCTGATGCGGCTCAGGGGGTTATCCGGGTCTTTGTTGGAGAGCCACAAGTCGGCGCCGCAGATCGGCTTGATGCCAGCGCCCATGGCGTTCTTGTAGAACTTGACCAGGGAACACATGTTGTTCTGATCGGTCACCGCGACCGCAGGCATGTTCATGCCCACCAGGGTTTTGACCAGCGGTTTGATCCGTACCAGGCCGTCGACCAGGGAGTATTCAGTGTGCAGGCGTAGGTGAACGAATGAAGCCGGCATAGTGATCTCTTATACGTGGAAAACAACAAGGCCCGGATTGTACCGGGCCTTGGCAAAAACATCAGCCTCGCGACTAAACCTCGCTGAGGCTCTCCCGCGCCTCGTAAGCCTGGCGCACCGGGGCGAACGAGCGGCGGTGGATCGGCGTGGGGCCCAGGCGAGCCAGGGCTTCCAGATGAACGGGCGTCGGGTAGCCTTTATGACCACCGATACCGTAGCCGGGGTAGATCAACTCAAAAGCCGCCATTTCACGGTCACGGCTGACCTTGGCCAGGATCGAGGCGGCGGCAATGGCTGGCACCTTACTGTCCCCCTTCACCACCGCTTCAGCTGGCATGGCCAGCTTGGGGCAACGGTTGCCGTCGATCATCGCCAGTTTTGGCGTGACGTGCAGGCCTTCCACCGCGCGCTGCATCGCGAGCATGGTGGCATGGAGGATGTTCAACTCGTCGATTTCCTCGACTTCGGCTCGGGCGATATGCCAGCTCAGGGCTTTCTCGCAGATCTCGTCGAAAAGCTTTTCGCGGCGGGCCTCAGTGAGCTTTTTCGAGTCGTTGAGACCGAGGATCGGGCGGTTCGGATCAAGAATCACCGCGGCCGTGACGACAGCACCGCACAACGGGCCGCGCCCTACTTCGTCAACGCCGGCCACCAATTCATGGGCTTCGGCAACCAGACTGAAATCCAGACCCATTTGCGTCGTCATAGGGCTTCCTGTTTGTGGCCGATCAAGGTCAGCACGGCATCCGCCGCCTGGTTCGACGCATCACGGCGAAGGGTGCGGTGAATCTCGTCAAAGCCACGGGTTTGCTCTTCGCCACCCTCGATCAGCGGGAAGAGCGTTTGTGCCAGGGCTTGCGGCGTCGCATCGTCCTGCAACAACTCCGGCACCAGCAGGCGCTGGGCCAGCAGGTTGGGCAAGGAGATGTAAGGGCTTTTGACCATGCGCTTGAGAATCCAGAAGGTCAGCGGCGCCAGACGATAGGCCACGACCATCGGGCGCTTGTACAGCAAGGCTTCCAGGGTGGCGGTACCGGAGGCGATCAACACCGCATCGCAGGCCGCCAACGCCAGGTGCGACTGACCGTCGAGCAAGGTCAACGGCAGGTTGCGGCCTTCCAGCAGTGTTTCGATCTGTGCCCGGCGTTGCGGGCTGGCGCACGGCAGCACAAAACGTACCCCGGGCTTCAAGGCCATCAAACGCTCGGCAGCATCAAAAAACAGCGCCCCCAGCCGACCGACTTCACCGCCGCGACTGCCCGGCATCAATGCGACCAACGGGCCGTCAGGCAAACCCAACTCGGCACGGGCAGCCGCGCGGTCGGCTTGCAGCGGAATGGCGTCGGCCAGGGTGTGGCCAACAAACCGCACCGGTACGCCCTTTTCTTCGTAGAACCTGGCCTCAAACGGCAGCAGGGTCAGCATCAGGTCGCAGCCTTCACGGATCTTCAGCACGCGCTTCTGCCGCCACGCCCACACTGACGGACTGACGTAATGCACGGTCTTGATCCCGGCCTGACGCAACTTGAGTTCGATATTAAGGGTGAAGTCCGGCGCGTCGATTCCGATAAAGACGTCGGGCTTTTCTTCGATGAGCGTCTGGATCAGCAGCTTGCGGCGGGCGAGCAGCTCACGCAGCCGGCCCAGCACTTCCACCAACCCCATGACCGACAAACGCTCCATGGGAAAGTAGGAAGTGAGGCCTTCGGCCTCCATCAGCGGGCCACCCACGCCAATGAACTCCACCGCAGGATGCTGGGCCTTGAGGGCCCGCATCAAACCTGCACCCAGAATATCGCCGGAAGCTTCTCCGGCCACCAACGCGATACGCAGATTGGCCATGATCAGCGGGTGATGCCGCGAGTCGACGCCTGGATCGAGTCGCGGAACACGGCGACTTCCGGGAACTGTGCTGCCGGCTCGGCCAGTTCGGCCAACGCCTGGTCAACGGTCAGCCCCTGGCGGTAGACCACCTTGTAGGCACGACGCAGGGCGTGAATCGCATCTTCGCTGAAACCACGACGGCGCATGCCTTCGAAGTTCATGCTGCGCGCTTCAGCCGGGTTGCCGAATACCGTGACAAACGCCGGTACATCCTTGCCGATGGCGGTGCCCATGCCGGAAAAGCTGTGGGCGCCGATATGGCAGTACTGATGCACCAGGGTGAAACCGGACAGGATCGCCCAATCATCAACGTGCACATGGCCCGCCAGGGCGGTGTTGTTGACCAGGATGCAGTGGTTGCCGATCACGCTGTCGTGGCCGATGTGCGCATAGGCCATGACCAGGTTGTGGTCGCCCAGCGTGGTCTCGGCACGATCCTGCACGGTGCCACGGTGAATGGTCACGCCTTCACGGATGATGTTGTGATCACCGATTACCAGGCGCGTTTCTTCACCCTTGTACTTCATGTCCGGGGTGTCTTCGCCTACCGAGGAGAACTGGTAGATGCGATTGTGTTTGCCAATGCGGGTCGGACCTTTGAGGATCACGTGCGGCCCGATGACTGTCCCCTCGCCGATTTCCACACCTGCGCCGATGATCGACCAAGGGCCGACCTCAACGTCGGCGGCCAGTACGGCCGACGGATCGATGATTGCGCGAGGGTCAATCAAACTCATAGTTTGCGTTCCGCGCAGATGATCTCAGCGGAGCACACTGGCTTGCCGTCTACCGAGGCCTGGCACTCGAACTTCCAGATCTGGCGCTTGCAGCTGATGAACTTGGCTTCCAGGATCAACTGGTCACCTGGCGTGACCGGGTTGCGGAAGCGCAGCTTGTCGGAGCCCACGAAATAGTAAAGCGTGCCGTCGGCAGGCTTGAGGTCGAGCATTTTGAAACCAAGGATACCGGCAGCCTGGGCCATCGCTTCGATGATCAGCACGCCTGGCATGATTGGATGCGCAGGAAAGTGACCATTGAAGAACGGTTCGTTGATGCTGACATTCTTGTAGGCACGAATGCGCTTTTCCTCGACATTGAGGTCCACTACGCGGTCCACCAGCAGGAACGGGTAACGGTGAGGCAGGTATTCGCGAATCTCGTTGATGTCCATCATTTCGGGGGGAAGCCTGTAATAAAGATTGGGGGCGGGCGAACTAAAGCACGCCCCGCTAGCAAATCAAGGAGGCAGTCTAGCGGCTGTGCACACTTGATATGGAAATGGTATCAGCCTTCTGATGAAGCATTACCGCCAGGGGTCACGTCTCCAACACGCTTTTCCAGCTGCTTGAGACGTCGAGCCATGTCGTCGAGCTGCCTCAAGCGCGCTGCACTCTTGCGCCATTCAGCGGCGGGCTGCATGGCGGTTCCGGATGAGTAGGCCCCGGGCTCGGTAATCGAGTGGGTGACCATGGTCATGCCGGTAATGAAAACGTTGTCGCACACTTCGATATGCCCCACCAGCCCAACGCCACCGGCGAGCATGCAATGCTTGCCGATCTTGGTGCTGCCGGAAATACCTACGCACGCAGCCATGGCGGTGTGATCGCCGACCTGTACGTTGTGGGCGATCTGAATCTGGTTGTCGAGCTTCACGCCATTGCCCAGCACGGTATCGGCCAGGGCCCCGCGATCGACAGCGGTGTTGACGCCGATTTCCACATCATCGCCGATCAATACACCGCCCACCTGGGCGATCTTGTTCCAGATGCCTTTCGAATTGGCGAAGCCGAAGCCCTCGCCACCGATCACGGCACCCGACTGGATGACCACGCGCTCACCGATACGTACATCGTGATACAGGGTCACACGGGGCGCCAACCAGCCATCGGCACCAATGGTGCAGCGGGCGCCGATAAAGCAGTGCGCACCCACCGTTACCCCGGCCGCAATGCGCGCGCCACTTTCGATCACCGCAAAGGCGCCAATGCTTGCCGCAGGATCAACCTGGGCATCATCGGCGATCACCGCAGACGGATGAATCCCGGCTGCGGCCTTGGGTTTTGGATCGAACAGGTGCGACGCCCGTGCATAAGCCAGGTACGGGTCAGCTACCACCAATGCATCCCCCGTAAACCCTTCGGCGTCGGCGGCCTTCAGCAACACGGCTGCGGCTTGGCTATCAACCAGGTATTTACGGTATTGAGGATTTGCGAGGAAGCTCAACTGAGCTGGGCCAGCCTCCTGCAAGGTGGCTAGCCCAGTGATTTCTTTCTCCTTGGAGCCACGCAAGGTGGCCCCCAGGAACTCGGCCAACTCGCCGAGCTTGATAGTCGCGGTCATGGCTTACTTCAGCTGGTTCATGCGCTCGATCACCTGACGGGTGATGTCGTATTGAGGCTTGACGTCGATCACAGCGCCACGCTCGAACACCAGGTCAAAGGCACCTTTCTTGATGACTTCTTCCACAGCGCTGTCGAGTTTCGGCTTCAGCTGTTTCAGCATTTCACGGTCGGCAACAGCCTTGGCTTCGTTCAGTTCTTTGGACTGGAACTGGTAGTCACGGGCCTTTTGCTTGAATTCAAGCTCCAGGCGCTCGCGCTCGCCTTGCTGCATTTTGTCACCACCGGCAACCAGACGATCCTGGATACCCTTGGCGCTGCTTTCCAGCGTCTTGAGCTTGGTCAGTTGCGGACCGAACTTTTTCTCGGCATCCACGGCGTATTTCTTGGCCGCGTCCGACTCCAGCAGAGCCATCTGATAGTTCAGGACGGCGATTTTCATTTCGGCGAAGGCCGGGGTGGTTACCAGCACAGTTGCCAGCAGAACCAATTGAGTCAACTTACGCACGATGTACTCCTACAGAATCCGTTGTCGTTATCTTGGGTCAGACGCTTAGAACGTCTGGCCGAGGGAGAATTGGAAAATCTGGGTTTCAGCGTTATCCGGTTTCTTGATCGGCATGGCCAGAGCAAAGCTCAACGGGCCGAGCGCAGTCACCCACGTCACACCCACACCCACGGAACTGGCGAGGTTACTCAGACTGATATCGTTGCACTGAGTCTGAGACTTCACGCCACTCGGGTTGGTGATCTGGTCGCACTTGGAGTCGAACACGTTACCCACGTCCCAGAATACCGAGGTCCGCAGCGAACGCTGATCCTTGACGAATGGCAGCGGGAACAGAATTTCCGCACCACCCTGGATCAACACGTTGCCACCGAACGGCAGCGGGTCGTTGTCCGAGTCAGCCACTGTGCCATTGTTGCCGGTTACGCCAACACCACGGCTCGGAGTACCACGCGGGCCGAGGGTGCTGTCCTTGAAACCACGTACAGAGTTGAAGCCACCTGCGTAGTAGTTCTCGTAGAACGGTAGACCATGAGTCGAACCATAACCATCGCCATAACCCAATTCGGTGTGCAGGCGCATGGTGTAGTTATCGCTCAGTGGCTGGAACAACTGGCCACGGTAGTCGAGCTTGAAGAACGACAGGTCGCTGCCCGGCGTGGTTGCTTCCAAAGTCAGGCTCTGGGAGTGGCCACGGGTCGCCAGTACGCCTTTGTTCAGGGTCGACTCGGACCAACCGGCCGATGCCTTGAAGTTCAGGAACTTGTCACCTTCGGTACGCACGAAGTTGAAGATCTCGTCCACGGTGTACACACCGGTCTTGATCTCATCCTGTTGCGCGGTCAGGCCGAACGTCAGACGCGAGGTTTCGCTGATCGGGTAACCGATGTTGACACCGGCACCGAGGCTGTCGATCGCATAGCTTGCAACGTCAACGTCGAGGTCTTTGTAGTCGGTGGTGCGGTAGAAGGCGTTGTAGCCCAGGCTCACACCGTCGGCAGTCCAGTAGGGGTCGACATAACCGAAGTTATAGCGGCTCTGGTATTCGCTTCGGGTCAGGCCGATGGAAACCTTGTTACCGGTACCGAGGAAGTTGTTCTGGGTAATCGAACCACCGAGGATCAGGCCGGCACTCTGTGCAAAGCCGACGCTGGCGGTGATCGAACCCGACGCTTGCTCTTCTACGGCGTAGTTCACGTCAACCTGGTCATCCACACCCGGTACAGCCGGGGTCTCAACGTTGACTTCCTTGAAGAAGCCCAGCCGCTCAAGACGGGTCTTGGACTGGTCGATCAGGTAAGTTGACGCCCAGCCACCTTCCATCTGGCGCATTTCACGGCGCAGCACTTCGTCCGCAGACTTTGTGTTGCCACGGAAGTTGATGCGGTTCACGTAGGCACGCTTGCCTGGATCGACAACGAAGGTGATGTCCACGGTGTGGTCATCATCATGCGGGGTCGGTACGCCGTTGACGTTGGCGAAGGTGTAGCCTTCGTTACCCAGGCGACGGGTGATCAGCTCGGAAGTGGTGGTCATCAGCTTGCGCGAGAACACTTGGTTCTTCTGCACCAGCAGCAGGGCCTTGACCTGGTCTTCAGGGACTTTCAGGTCGCCGCTGAGCTTCACGTCACGAACGGTGTACTTCTCGCCTTCGTTGACGTTGACAGTGATGTAGACATGCTTCTTGTCAGGGGTGATGGACACCTGGGTCGAAGCGATATCCATGTTGATATAGCCACGGTCCAGGTAGTAGGAACGCAGGCGCTCCAGGTCACCGGACAGCTTTTCACGGGCGTACTTGTCATCGTTCTTGAAGAACGACAACCAGTTGGTGGTCTTGAGTTCGAACAGGTCGATCAGGTCGTCATCAGAGAACTTGGTGTTGCCCACCACGTTGATGTGCTGAATGGCGGCCACGGTGCCTTCGTTGATGTTGACCTTCAGGCCGACACGGTTACGAGGCTGCGGGATCACTTCCGTTTCCACGGTCGCGGAATAGCGGCCCTGGGCAACGTACTGGCGTTGCAGTTCGTTACGCACACCCTCGAGTGTGGCGCGCTGGAAGATCTCGCCTTCGGCCAGGCCGGATTGCTTGAGGCCCTTCATCAGGTCTTCAGTAGAGATCGCCTTGTTACCCTCGATCTCGATACTAGCGACGGAAGGTCGCTCGACCACGGTGATGACCAGGACGTTGCCTTCGCGACCCAGTTGGATATCTTGAAAGAACCCGGTTTTGAACAGCGCACGAGTGGATTCCACCAGGCGACGGTCATCAGCCTGTTCCCCGACGTTCAACGGCAAGGCACCAAAGACGCTACCTGCGGAAACCCGCTGGAGGCCGTTGACGCGAATATCGGAGATAGTGAAGGACTCGGCGTGAACTTCGGCGATCATCAATACGGTGAGAACCGCAGTTAGCAGCAGACGTTTCATGAAGTCCTTTCTTATTCCAACTGGCAATAAACAAACTGCCGCAAAATGCGGCAGATTCGCAATTCAGCGAAGCGTTACAGTCGTCCCAGATCGTTGACCAGAGCTAACAACATCACCCCGACCACCAAACTGATACCGATCTGTATCCCCCAACCCTGCACCCGATCCGACAAGGGGCGACCACGCACCCACTCGACCAGATAAAACAACAGATGCCCCCCATCCAATACTGGAATGGGCAGCAAATTCAAAACCCCCAGGCTAATACTCAGATAAGCCAGGAAATTCAGGAAATCTGCGACACCCGACTGGGCAGAAGCGCCCGCCACTTTAGCAATGGTTATCGGTCCACTCAAGTTTTTTACCGAGAGCTCGCCGAACAACATTTTCTTGAGGGATTCGAGGGTCAGCACACTCATGGTCCAAGTGCGTTTCGCACCCTCGCCAATCGCTGCCAAAGGCCCGAAGCTGACCTCGCGCACCATCGACGGCGGCCACTCTACGCCCTTGACTCCAGCACCCAGGTAGCCCCCGGCCGCCTTGGCTTCGCCCCGCACCGACAAGGTCACAGGGACGTCGATTTGAGCACCATCGCGCTCAACTTTCAGCACAATTTTGGTATCAGGGCGTACACGCACCAGATCGACCACTTGTTGCCAGTCGCCCAGCGACTGACCATCGAGCGCCAGCAGTCGATCGCCGGTTTTCAAGCCGGCAGCCTGGGCCGGACCTTTCGGGTCCAGCTCCGCAAGGACCGGCGGCAGCGCAGGGCGCCATGGGCGAATACCCAGGGATTTGATCGGGTCCGGCTCATCGGCGCCTTTAAGCCAATGATCCAGGGCCAACTCACGTGGCGTCTCAGTGGTGGAGTCTTGTTCGCGCACCACCACATTGACGGTGCCGCTTTCGCCCAAGCGACGAACCAACTGCAGATTGACCGCGCCCCAGCCAGTGGTGGGTTCGCCATCAATGGAAACAATTTCTTGCCCAGCAACCAGGCCGGCCTTGGCCGCCATGCTATCTGCCTCGACCGCACCGATAACCGGACGCACTTGCTGACTACCCAGCATCGCCAAGACCCAGAAAAACACCATCGCCAACAGGAAGTTGGCAATCGGGCCCGCGGCAACAATGGCAATGCGCTGACGAACGGTCTTGCGGTTGAAGGACTGGTCCAGTTGATCGGCCGGCACTTCGCCTTCACGCTCATCGAGCATCTTGACGTAGCCGCCCAGCGGAATGGCCGCAATCACGAACTCGGTGCCATGGCGGTCGTGCCAGCGTACCAGCGGCATGCCGAAACCGACGGAAAAGCGCAATACCTTGACGCCGCAACGACGCGCCACCCAAAAGTGGCCGAATTCGTGGAAGGTAACCAACACACCCAGAGCAACCAGGGTGCCGACAATCATGTAGAGCGCACTCATCTAATTTCTCCGCATTCCAATCCAGTGCCCGAAGGCCTACTGCGCCGACAGACTAACGCGCATTGCGGTTCAGCCATTGCCCGGCCAGCGCTCGAGCCTTTGCATCCGCCTCGAACACCGCGCCCAGGTCATTCACCGCGACCACAGGCTCAAGGCTCAGCACGTCCTCGATGATACTCGCGATCTGCGGAAAGCGGATGCGCCCATCAAGAAACGCCGCCACCGCCACTTCGTTAGCCGCATTGAGCATGGCCGGCGCACTGTTGCCGGCCTCGGCCGCTTGTCGCGCCAGGCGCAGACAAGGGAAGCGCTGCTCGTCCGGTGCCTCGAAGTCCAGGCGGGCGATGGCAAACAGATCCAGAGGCGCGACCCCGGAATCGATCCGCTCAGGCCACGCCAGGGCATTGGCGATCGGTGTGCGCATGTCGGGGTTGCCCAACTGCGCCAATACCGAACCGTCCACATAGTCGACCAGGGAATGAATCACACTTTGTGGGTGAATCACCACCTCAACCTGATCCGGCCGGGCATCGAACAGCCAGCAGGCTTCGATCAACTCCAGGCCCTTGTTCATCATGCTGGCTGAGTCTACGGAGATTTTGCGCCCCATAGACCAGTTCGGATGAGCACAAGCCTGGTCAGGAGAGACATGCTCCAGCTCCGCCGACGGCGTCTGACGGAACGGGCCACCCGAAGCGGTCAGCAGAATGCGACGCACGCCGACCTGGCTCAGACCACGGGAAAAATCCCCCGGCATGCACTGGAAGATCGCATTGTGCTCACTGTCGAGAGGCAGCAATACGGCGCCGCTCTTGCGCACCGCCTGCATGAAGAGTGCGCCGGACATCACCAGCGCTTCTTTATTGGCCAGCAGGATCTTCTTGCCCGCATCAACAGCCGCGAGCGTCGGACGTAGGCCCGCAGCACCAACGATGGCTGCCACGACGGTATCGACCTCGGCATCTGCCGAAACCTGGCAAAGCCCCTCCTCGCCCACCAACACTTGAGTGGCAAGACCGGCTGCCCGCAGATCTTCCTGCAAGCCACGGGCTGCTGCCGCCTCAGGCACTACAGCAAAACGCGGCGCGTGGCGCACGCACAAGGCCAGCAGCTCACTCAGGCGGGTAAACCCGGTCAGGGCGAAAACTTGATAACGGTCCGGGTGACGCGCGATCACATCCAGGGTGCTCAACCCTACCGAGCCGGTTGCACCCAGCACGGTCACTTGCTGCAGGCGGCTCACGAAGCGGTCATCCACAACAGTACGGCGAAGATAGGAATCGCAGCAGTCAGGCTGTCGATACGGTCCAGCACACCACCGTGACCTGGCAGCAGGTTGCTGCTGTCCTTGATCCCGGCCTGGCGCTTGAACATGCTTTCAGTGAGGTCACCGACTACGGAGATAAACACGACGACAGCGGTACCCAACAGCGCCAGGAAGATCTCCTTGGCTGACCAATCGCGTACAACACCGACCACCAGCGTGATGACCAGGGTCAATGCCAGACCGCCGTACACCCCCTCCCAGCTCTTGCCCGGGCTGACAGCCGGCGCCAGCTTGCGCTTGCCGAAGGCCCGACCTGAGAAGTACGCGCCGATATCAGCGCCCCACACCAAGACCATTACCGCCATGATCAGCCAGTTGCCCATGGGCGAATTCTTGATTTCCACCAACCCTTGCCAGGCCGGCAGCAGAATCAACAAACCAATCACCAGCTTGCTGGCAACGCTGGACCAGTGACCGCTGGTGCGCGGAAACGTCAACACCAGGAAAGTCGCAAGCGCCCACCACAACACAGCCGCCCCCAACACCCAAGGCACGACGATGCTCGACAGGGTATGCATCAGAAACAGCAGCACCGCGACCACGGCGGCGTACACCACGCGCGGCAATTGCGCATTGAAACCCGCCAGGCGCGCCCATTCCCAGGCGCCCAGGGTCACGACTAGGCCGATAAACAGCGCAAAGCCGGAACCATCGAGCAGGAAGAACCCGCACAAGGCGATCGGCAGCAGGATCAGTGCAGTGATGATTCGTTGTTTAAGCATTTAAACCCGGGCTCCAGCTTCGATCTGCTCGCTCGTTTTACCGAAGCGACGCTGACGGGAAGCGAAATCGGCCAGCGCATTGCGCATGGCATCGTGTTTGAAGTCCGGCCAGAACAGGTCGGAGAAGTACAGCTCGGTGTAAGCCAGCTGCCACAGCAGGAAGTTGCTGATGCGGTGCTCACCACCGGTACGGATGCACAGGTCCGGCAACGGCAGGTCACCGGTGACCAGGCAGGTTTGCAGCAGTTCGGGCGTAATGTCGTCCGGCCGCAGATGACCGGCCTGCACTTCGCGGGCAAGGCGTTGCGCCGCTTGCGCGATATCCCACTGACCGCCGTAGTTGGCGGCAATCTGCAGCACAAAACGGTTGGCGCCGGCCGTGATAGCTTCCGCCTCGCGCATGGCTGCCTGCAGCTCCGGGTGAAACCGCGAGCGATCACCAATGATGCGCAGGCTGATGTTGTTGTCGTTGAGACGTTTGGCCTCACGACGCAGGGCCTTGAAGAACAGGTCCATCAAGGCACTGACTTCTTCGGCAGGGCGCTGCCAGTTTTCACTGGAGAAGGCGAACAAGGTCAGCACTTCGACCTTGGCTTCGGCGCACACCTCAATCACAGCCCGCACCGCATCGACACCCGCTTTATGCCCGGCTACACCCGGCATAAAGCGTTTCTTCGCCCAGCGATTATTCCCATCCATGATGATCGCGACATGGCGCGGCACCACAGAGGGTACAGTCTGCTTGGTCTTTTCCATGAAGGCGTCCTGACCCCTTATACGGCCATCAGGTCCTTTTCTTTTTCTTCCGTGGCCTTGGTGATCTGGGCCTCGGCATCTTTGGTCAGCTTGTCGATATCGGCAACGGCACGACGCTCTTCGTCTTCGCTGATTTCCTTGTCCTTGACCAGCTTCTTCAGGTCACCCAGGGCATCGCGACGGATGTTGCGCACGGCAACACGGGCATCTTCTGCTGCGCTGCGCGCCTGCTTGGTGAAGCCCTTGCGGGTTTCTTCGGTCAGGGCTGGCATGGAGATCAGCAGCAACTCACCCAGGTTGGTCGGGTTGAGGTTCAGGCCGGCGCTCTGGATTGCCTTGTCGACCGCGGCGAGCATGTTGCGCTCGAATGCCACGACCTGCAGGGTACGCGAGTCTTTCACGGTGACGTTGGCCACGCCGCTCAGCGGGGTGTCAGCGCCGTAGTAAGGCACCATCACGCTGCCCAGGATGCTCGGGTGCGCCTTGCCGGTACGAATCTGGCCGAATGCGTGGCTCAGAGACTCCAGGGATTTCTGCATACGCGCTTGGGCGTCTTTCTTGATTTCGTTGATCATTGTTGGCCTTCCTCGATCAGAGTCCCTTCCGCGCCGCCGTGTACGATATTCAGCAGGGCGCCGGGCTTGTTCATGTTAAATACGCGCAGCGGCATCTTGTGGTCGCGGCACAGGCAAATAGCCGTCAGGTCCATCACGCCCAGCTTGCGATCCAGTACTTCATCGTAGGTCAGATGATCGAACTTCTCGGCATGCGGGTCTTTGAATGGGTCTGCGGTGTACACACCATCCACCTTGGTGGCCTTGAGCACCACATCGGCATCGATCTCGATGGCACGCAGGCAGGCAGCCGAATCGGTGGTGAAGAACGGGTTACCCGTGCCGGCGGCAAAGATCACCACTTCCTTGGAGTTCAGGTGGCGCATGGCTTTACGACGATCATAGTGATCGGTCACGCCGACCATGGAAATAGCCGACATCACGATGGCCGAGATATTGGCGCGCTCCAGGGCGTCGCGCATAGCCAGGGCGTTCATCACAGTGGCCAGCATGCCCATGTGGTCGCCCGTGACCCGATCCATGCCGGCTGCACTCAGCGCCGCGCCGCGGAACAGGTTGCCGCCACCGATCACCAGGCCGACTTGTACGCCGATACCGACCAATTGGCCGACCTCCAGCGCCATGCGGTCGAGCACCTTGGGATCGATCCCGAACTCTTCCGAGCCCATCAGGGCCTCGCCGCTAAGCTTGAGTAGAATGCGTTTATAGCGAGCCTGATAACCACTGCCCTGCTGAGCCATTGCGAATCTCTCCTGCGGCGTATTTTTTAAAAATTCTTGGCGAGCCGTTTACGGCTTGCGTTCACTCTAGCTGGACGCTATCACAGCGCCATCGGAACACGGCTTTGTAAGCCAGTTCCGAGGGGAAGCCAAATAAAATCGGCCTTCCCATTTGAAAAGAGGCTGCGCGCGTGAGCGGGCAGCCTCTTTCGGGCGACAGTTTAAAACTGTCTTATTGCTTGGCGGCAGCCAGCTGGGCAGCAACTTCTTCAGCGAAGTTGTCGACCGGCTTCTCGATGCCTTCGCCTACTTTGAAGTAGGTGAAGGAAACGATTTCAGCACCGGCTTTCTTGGCCAGGTCGCCAACCTTGATTTCAGGGTTCTTGACGAACGCCTGCTCAACCAGGCTTGCTTCAGCCAGGAACTTGCTGATACGGCCTTTGACCATGTTCTCAACAATGTTTTCTGGCTTGCCTTTGATTTTTTCTTCGTTCAGCTGCAGGAATACAGCTTTTTCACGCTCGATCGCTTCGGCCGAAACTTCCGAAGGCAGCAGGAACTCAGGGTTGCTTGCAGCAACGTGCATAGCGATGTCTTTGGCCAGCTCTACGTCGCCGCCTTTCAGAACAACCGCTACACCGATCTTGTTGCCGTGCAGGTAGCCACCAACCACGTCACCTTCAACGCGGGCCAGGCGACGGATGTTGACGTTTTCGCCAACCTTGCCGACCAGTACCAGGCGAGCAGCTTCTTGAGCTTCGATCAGAGGCTCAACGGTGGTCAGCTTGTCAGCGAATGCTTTTTCAACGCTGGCAGCCACGAATGCCTTGAAGTCGTCCTGCAGAGCCAGGAAGTCGGTCTGCGAGTTCACTTCCAGCAGAACAGCGGACTTACCGTCTTCTTTCAGAGCGATAGCGCCTTCAGCAGCGACGTTGCCGGCTTTCTTGGCGGCCTTGATGGCGCCCGAAGCACGCATGTCGTCGATGGCTTTTTCGATGTCGCCGCCGGCCTTGGTCAAGGCCTTTTTGCAATCCATCATACCTTCGCCGGTACGCTCACGCAGTTCTTTAACCAACGCTGCAGTAATCTCTGCCATTTCAAAATCCTCTTGGATAGGTTTTCAACCATTCCACCCGATCAAACGGGCGATCAATTCTTCCCGAACCACCCTTGTAGGCCGCTGCACGTTACAAATGATGTAGCTGCGCTGCCGACAAATGGTTTTCGAGGTGGCAAAAAGGGGGCCAAGCCCCCTTTTTGCTTACTGAGTCAACGCCAGGGCGCTATTACTCAGCGGCAGCTACCGGAGCTTCTTCAACGAACTGCTCGGTACCACCTGCAACGTGGTTGCGACCACGGATTACAGCGTCAGCCATCGAACCCATGTACAGCTGGATAGCGCGGATTGCGTCATCGTTGCCTGGGATGATGTAGTCAACGCCTTCCGGGCTGCTGTTGGTATCGACTACGCCGATAACAGGGATGCCCAGCTTGTTGGCTTCGGTGATCGCGATGCGCTCGTGATCAACGTCGATAACGAACAGTGCGTCAGGCAGACCGCCCATGTCCTTGATACCACCCAGGGAACGATCGAGCTTTTCCAGGTCACGGGAGCGCATCAGCGCTTCTTTCTTGGTCAGCTTGGCGAAAGTACCGTCTTCGGCTTGTACTTCAAGGTCACGCAGACGCTTGATGGAAGCACGGATGGTTTTGAAGTTGGTCAGCATGCCGCCCAACCAGCGGTGATCGACGTACGGCGAACCGCAACGTGCTGCTTCTTCAGCAACGATCTTGCCAGCGGAACGCTTGGTGCCGACGAACAGAATCTTGTTTTTGCCCTGTGCCAGACGCTCTACGAAAGTCAGAGCTTCGTTGAACATTGGCAGGGTTTTTTCAAGGTTGATGATGTGGATCTTGTTACGCGCGCCGAAAATGTATTTACCCATTTTCGGGTTCCAGTAACGGGTCTGGTGACCGAAGTGCACACCGGCCTTCAGCATATCGCGCATGTTGACTTGGGACATGATAGTTCCTTAATAAGTCGGGTTTGGCCTCCACGTATCCCAATGACCAACCAGCGGCATCAAGGCCTCCGGCACCCAGGTCATCGTGTCGACACGTGTGTGGATTTAAGCTTTGCGGGGTATCCCCGGAAAGCGGCGCATTTTATACCACAGCATCGACGAAAACGAAACCCGCAATCACATCTGCCGTCGACCGCTTTCACGCAAGCCCTTGAATAGAGCCCACAACCCCCTACCTTATAGAGAGAAGCGATTATCAGAGGCTCATGATTTGACGCCATCGTCTGTTAGAATCGCGTTTTTTGTGGCTTGTGCGAATTCTGTAACCTTTTGTCGCACGCCCGTAAACCGTATTGATTTCAGCGCGTCGCGCTAGAGAGAGCCTGTATGACCGTAAGTTTGAAAACCGCCGAAGACATCGCCGGCATGCGCATCGCCGGCAAACTGGCTGCCGACGTGCTGGAAATGATCGCCGAACACGTCAAGCCCGGCGTCACCACCGACACCCTGAACCAGATCTGCCACGACTATATAGTCAATGTGCAAAAGGCCATCCCTGCCCCGCTGAACTACAAGGGTTTCCCCAAGTCGATCTGCACCTCGGTCAACCACGTGGTCTGCCACGGGATCCCGGGCGACAAGCCTTTGAAAGACGGCGACACCCTGAACATCGACGTCACCGTGATCAAGGACCGCTACTTCGGCGACACCAGCCGCATGTTCCATGTCGGCACTGTGCCGGTCTGGGCCGAGCGCCTGTCCCAGGTGACCCAGGAATGCATGTACAAGGCCATCGAAATCGTCAAACCCGGCTGCCGCCTGGGCGACATCGGTGAAGTGATCCAGAAGCACGCGGAAAAGAACGGCTTCTCGGTGGTGCGCGAGTTCTGCGGCCACGGCATCGGCACCGTGTTCCACGAAGAGCCACAGATCCTGCACTACGGCCGCGCCGGCACCGGCATGGAGCTGAAAGCAGGCATGACCTTCACCATCGAGCCCATGATCAACCAGGGCAAGGCCGACACCAAGGTGCTGGGCGACGGCTGGACCGCCATCACCAAGGACCGCAAGCTCTCGGCCCAATGGGAACACACCCTGCTGGTCACCGAAACCGGCTACGAAATCTTCACCCTGCGCGCCGACGACACGATCCCGCGCACGTCGGGTGCGGCTTCGGCGTAAAGCTTGCTTAGGTTTTCCCCCACTGTGTTGTGACTGACTGATAGATAGAAAGGAAAACCGATCGATGCCCCAGGTGGATCCCGAACTCTTCGACCGTGGCCAGTTCCAGGCCGAACTGGCGTTGAAGGCAAGCCCCATCGCCGCCTTCAAGAAGGCTATCCGCCAGGCCCGCGAGGTGCTCGATGAGCGCTTTCGCAGTGGCCGGGACATCCGCAGGCTGATCGAGGACCGCGCCTGGTTCGTCGATAACATCCTGCAAAAGGCTTGGGAGCACTTCAGCTGGAGCGAAGACGCCGACATCGCTCTGGTGGCGGTCGGCGGCTACGGGCGCGGCGAACTGCACCCCTACTCCGACATCGACCTGCTGATCCTGCTGGACAGCGCCGACCATGAGATCTTTCGCGATTCCATCGAGCGTTTTCTCACGTTGCTGTGGGACATCGGCCTGGAAGTTGGCCAGAGCGTGCGCTCGGTGGACGAATGCGCCGAAGAGGCCCGCGCCGACCTGACCGTCATCACCAACCTGATGGAAAGCCGCACCATCGCCGGCCCCGAACGCCTGCGCCAGCGCATGCTCGAAGTCACCAGCACCGCGCACATGTGGCCAAGCAAAGACTTCTTCCTCGCCAAACGCGCCGAGCAGAAGGCCCGGCACCACAAATACAACGACACCGAATACAACCTGGAACCCAACGTCAAGGGCTCGCCCGGTGGCCTGCGGGATATCCAGACGATTTTGTGGGTTGCCCGTCGCCAGTACGGCACCCTGAACCTGCGTGCCCTGGCGGGCGAAGGCTTCCTGGTGGAAAGCGAAAACGCCCTGCTGGCCGCCTCCCAGGAGTTTCTGTGGAAAGTGCGCTACGCCTTGCACATGCTCGCCGGGCGCTCCGAAGACCGCCTGCTGTTCGACCACCAACGCTCCATCGCCACCCTGTTGGGGTTTGAAGGCGAAGACGCGAAGACCAGCATCGAAAGCTTCATGCAGCAGTACTACCGGGTGGTCATGAGCATTGCCCAGCTCAGCGACCTGATCATCCAGCACTTCGAAGAAGTGATCCTCGCTCCTGAGGACGAAGCACCACCTCAGCCGATCAACTCACGCTTCCAATTGCACGACGGCTATATCGAGGCGCGCAACGACAACGTCTTCAAACGCACCCCGTTCGCCATGCTGGAAATCTTCGTGCTGATGGCCCAGCAGCCGGAAATCAAGGGCGTGCGCGCCGACACCATCCGTTTGCTGCGGGAAAACCGTCACCTGATCGACGATGACTTTCGCAACGATATCCGCAACACCAGCCTGTTCATCGAGCTGTTCAAGTGCAAGATCGGCATCCACCGCAACCTGCGGCGCATGAACCGCTACGGCATCCTCGGGCGCTACCTGCCGGAGTTCGGCTTTATCGTCGGGCAGATGCAGCACGACCTGTTCCACATCTACACCGTGGACGCCCACACCCTGAACCTGATCAAGCACCTGCGTAAGCTGCAGTACACCCAGGTGTCAGAGAAATTCCCGCTGGCCAGCAAACTCATGGCCAAGCTACCCAAGCCCGAGCTGATCTACCTCGCCGGCCTGTACCACGACATCGGCAAGGGCCGCCATGGCGATCATTCCGAAGTCGGCGCCGTCGACGCAGAGGCGTTCTGCCAGCGCCACCAGTTGCCGCTGTGGGACAGCCGCCTGATCGTCTGGCTGGTGCAGAACCACCTGGTGATGTCAACCACCGCCCAGCGCAAGGACTTGTCCGACCCGCAGGTGATCCACGACTTCGCTGGCATCGTTGGCGATGAAACCCGCCTCGACTACCTGTATGTGCTGACGGTCTCCGACATCAACGCCACCAACCCCACGCTGTGGAACTCCTGGCGCGCCAGCCTGCTGCGCCAGCTCTACACCGAGACCAAGCGCGCCCTGCGCCGTGGCCTGGAAAACCCAGTGGACCGCGAAGAGCAGATCCGCCGCACCCAAAGCGCAGCCCTGGACATCCTGGTGCGTGGCGGCAACGACCCGGACGATGTCGAGCAACTCTGGTCGCAACTGGGCGACGACTACTTTCTGCGCCACACCGCCGGCGATGTGGCCTGGCACAGTGACGCGATCCTGCAGCAGCCGGCCGATGGCGGGCCTTTGGTGCTGATCAAGGAAACCACCCAGCGCGAATTCGAAGGCGGCACGCAGATTTTCATCTATGCGCCGGACCAGCACGACTTCTTCGCCGTGACCGTGGCCGCCATGGACCAGCTCAACCTGAACATTCATGACGCACGGGTCATCACCTCCAGCAGTCAGTTCACCCTCGACACCTACATTGTGCTCGACACCGACGGCGACTCGATCGGTGACAACCCGGTGCGGGTGAAAAAGATCCGCGAAGGCCTTACCGAGGCCCTGCGCAACCCTGACGACTACCCGACCATCATCCAGCGCCGGGTACCGCGCCAGCTCAAGCACTTTGCGTTTGCGCCCCAGGTGACCATTTCCAACGACGCCCAGCGGCCGGTGACCGTGCTGGAACTCAGCGCACCGGATCGCCCGGGGTTGCTGGCACGCATCGGCGGGATCTTCCTGGAGTTCGACCTGTCGTTGCAGAACGCCAAGATTGCGACCCTCGGCGAGCGCGTGGAAGACGTGTTCTTCATCACCGACGCCGATAACCAGCCGCTGTCCGATCCGGAGCTGTGCCTGCGCTTGCAGGAAGCCATCGTGCAACAGCTGAGCGTGACCCAGGAACCCGGCGTCGAGCTCACGCGCCTGACCCTTTGAATTTTCAACTTTGTGAACACACCCTTTTGTAGGAGCCGGCTTGCCGGCGATACGGCCACCTCGGTGCCTCAGGTGTACCGAGGCGATGCCATCGCTGGCAAGCCAGCTCCTACAGGGTCTGTGTTTACCGTAATAGAGGCTTACATGAACAACGCCCTGAACCAGCTCCAGCCCTACCCGTTCGAAAAACTGCGCGCCCTGCTCGGCAGCGTCACGCCCAACCCGGACAAGCGCCCGATCGCGCTGTCCATCGGCGAACCCAAGCACACGTCCCCGGAGTTCGTCGCCAAGGCCTTGGCCGACAACCTCGACCAGATGGCGGTGTACCCGACCACCCTGGGCATCCCGGCCTTGCGCGAGGCCATTGGCGCCTGGTGCGAACGCCGTTTCAACGTGCCCAAGGGCTGGCTGGACCCTGCGCGCAACATCCTGCCGGTGAACGGCACCCGCGAGGCGCTGTTCGCTTTCACCCAGACCGTGGTCAATCGCGGTGACGACGCCCTGGTGGTGAGCCCGAACCCGTTCTACCAGATCTACGAAGGCGCGGCGTTCCTGGCCGGTGCCAAGCCACACTACCTGCCTTGCCTGGATGCCAACGGCTTCAACCCGGATTTCGATGCCGTGACGCCGGACATCTGGAAACGCTGCCAGATCCTGTTCCTGTGCTCCCCGGGTAACCCGACCGGCGCGCTGATCCCGGTCGATACCCTGAAAAAACTCATCGCCCTGGCCGACGAACATGACTTCGTCATCGCCGCCGACGAGTGCTACAGCGAACTGTACTTCGACGAACAAACCCCACCACCGGGCCTGTTGAGCGCCTGCGTCGAGCTGGGCCGCCAGGACTTCAAGCGCTGCGTGGTATTCCATAGCCTGTCCAAGCGCTCCAACCTGCCAGGCCTGCGCTCCGGTTTTGTGGCCGGCGACGCCGACATCCTCAAGGCGTTCCTGCTGTACCGCACCTATCACGGCTGCGCGATGCCGGTGCAGACGCAACTGGCCAGCATTGCAGCCTGGCAGGATGAAGCCCACGTGCTCGACAATCGTGACTTGTATCGCGAAAAATTCGACGCTGTGTTGGCGATTCTCAAGCCGGTGCTGGACGTAGAGAGCCCGGATGGCGGCTTCTATTTGTGGCCGAATGTGAAGGGCGACGACACCGCGTTCTGTCGCGACCTGTTCGTGGAAGAACACGTGACCGTGGTACCGGGCTCGTACCTGTCTCGCGAGGTGGACGGCTTTAACCCAGGCGCCGGTCGTGTACGTCTGGCACTGGTCGCGCCGTTGGCGGAGTGCGTGGAAGCAGCGGAGCGGATTCGCGACTTTATTCAACGCAGACGATGAAAGGCCGAGCCCACGCGCTCCACACATACATGGGCTTACACTCTCACACAGCATGATCAGGAACGTTCTTGTGGTCTGGACGAATAAACCAATACCTTCGTCCTACCTGACCACAGGAACAACCATGATCAGTGCAGCCGCTCATCCAGCTACTCGCTACTCACCAGCCACCACTCAAAGCGCTGACCCCACCACCGACGCGCCCGCTCTTTCAAGGCATCGGCGCAACATTGGTGAGCCTCGCAAGTACTGGCCGCAGAACAGCACGATCAAAATCGCCCTATTCGAACACGCCCCGGACAGTGAATATGCGAAGGCGGTCAAAGCAGCCGCGAGCGAGTGGTTGCCCCATATCAATCTCAAATTCGAATTCGTGGCAGGCAACAAAGGCGATGTTCGAATTGAAGCCGTCAGAAACAGCGCCGGCCACTCAGTCATCGGCAAAACGTCGAATCGCATGGGCCAGGCGATCCCGTCCATGACACTACCGACAGACCACAAGCACCCCAGGTTCCCATACGTTGTCATGCATGAGTTTGGACATATGCTGGGGGCTCATCACGCCCACCAACATCCAGACTCGAACATTCCGTGGAACAGAGATAAGACCTACGAGTACTACAAGAAAACCCACAACATGGGTAAGTCTGAAGTAGACAACAATGTCCTCCCCTTGCCCAAACGGCCGAAATACGACCTGCTTCCCTATGACGGAGACTCTATCATGCACTATGAAATCAAGCCGGACGTTACGGATGGGAGCTGGGGCCAGTCCGAAACCTGGTCGTTGAGTGACGGCGATATTGCCTGGGCGAAAAAAGCCTACCCCAAAGAACAGCCAACTGAGTCGCCAGTCACCTGATCTTGCCCAGGTTCGCCTCACTCATATCCAGATCCGCCAGCACCTCACGTAGCACGTCATCACCAATCTGGTGATGACGACTCAGACTGTACAACTCCAACCGCTGCGCCCGCAGGGCCTTGAGCCGCAATTTTCGCTCCAACAGGTCCATCTGCTGTGCCAGCGCCTGGGCTTCGGCGGAGTCGTTGAACACGTCCAATTGATGACGATATTCCGACATCAGCCGTGCCTTGAGCTCAGTGGCAAGCGCGGCTTGGGCGGCGTCCTGAGTTTCGGCGTCTGCGGGCTCTTCTGCCTCAAGCGCATGGATTGCCGCGACGGCAGTCTTCTTCCAGGCTTCGCGCACTTCCTTGTGGCGTTTTTCGTCCGGGCTCTTCTCAATGCCTCGCAGCAACAATGGCAAAGCGATACAGGCGGCAATCAGCGACAACAGAATCACCCCGGCCGCGATGAAAATCAGCAAGTCACGTTCAGGAAAAACCTGTCCAGGCGCCAGCAACAACGGCACCGACATCACACCCGCCAACGTCACCGCACCGCGCACGCCGCCGACCGTCAACAGCCAGCAGGAACAGGCGGTCGGTACCAGCGTCAATTCACTTTTCCCACGCAACCTGCGCAGTAAACCCGACAGCCGCCAGATGCTCTGCACCCAGATAAAACGCAGCACCACCAGCACCAGGAAGATCGCGACCACATCCAGGCAGCGATAAAACAGAGTTGGCCACAGTGTCGGCTCATGGCTGACCACCGCCTTGATAATGTCCGGCAACTGCAGGCCCAGCAGCAGGAAGATCAAGCCGTTGAAAGCAAACTCCAACAACGACCAGACGCTGCGGTTGAGCAAACGCGTGCTCGTCTGGCGCGGCAGCAGGTCGAGCCAGCTTTGCATCATGCCCGCTGCTACCGCCGACAAAATCCCCGACGCGCCCAAACGCTCAGCCAACACATAAGCGGCAAACGGCAGCAGCAACATGAACACCACGTGGGTCGCCGGGTCATCCCAACCCCGGGCAATCATCCACGCACGCAAACGGCCCACCAGCCAGCTCAGCGCAACCCCCACGGCCAGGCCACCGACGGCCACCAAGACAAACGTGAGGCTGGCATCGGCCAGGGAAAACACCCCGGTCAACGCCGCCGCCAGGGCGAACTTGAAGGTCACCAGGCCCGACGCATCATTCATCAATGCCTCGCCCTGCAACATGTGCATCAGCGGAGTAGGCAAACGGTTCTGGGAAATGGCGGACACGGCCACAGCATCCGTCGGCGACAAAACCGCCGCCAGGGCGAAGGCCACCGGCAGCGGGATCGTAGGCAATATCCAGTGAATGAAGTAACCGGCACCGACCACCGTGAACAGCACCAGCCCCACTGCCAGCGTCAGGATCGGCCCGCGCAGCCGCCACAGCTCGCGCTTGGGCATGCGCCAGCCATCGGAGAACAACAACGGAGGCAGGAACAGAAACAGGAACAGTTCCGGGTCCAGCGCTACGTGCAACCCTAGCGTGGGCCACGCCAGCAAGGCACCGGCGGCAATTTGCACCAGGGGTAACGGCAGAGGAATCACACGCCCGACCAGACGCGAAACGCTGACCAGCATCAGCAGGATAAGAACGGTGTAGGCGGTTTGCATAACGCGGTTTTCCCGGACAATCGACGTGCAACGACACACATACGGCAACAACTCGCCGTTGAAGTGCCATATAACCCAGCTATGTTACCCACCTGGCTGCAGCCTGACATTTGCACATAAGTCGCACGCCGGCATGACGAGCGGCACCCAAACCCGCTGGTCGTGGCATAATCCGTGACCTTCCGTTTTCACACGCTCAAAGGGGGCAATTCCTTGACCGCTTCAAGCAAAACGTTGCACCTTTTCGGCATCAAAGCCTGCGACACCATGAAAAAGGCCCGCACCTGGCTCGATGAGCACGCTGTGAGCTATGAGTTCCACGACTACAAAACAGCCGGTATCGACCGCGAACACTTGACCCAATGGTGCAACGAGCACGGTTGGCAGGTGGTTTTGAACCGTGCGGGCACCACCTTTCGCAAACTCGAAGACGAACGCAAAGCCGATCTCGATCAGTCGAAAGCCATTGAATTGATGCTCGCGCAACCTTCGATGATCAAGCGCCCGGTGCTTGATCTCGGTGACAGAACCCTGATTGGCTTCAAGCCAGATAGTTATTCGGCGGCCCTCAAGTAGGCCAGCCCTTTCCATTTTGTAGAGGTAACAGCATGTCCAATTCCCTGTTCAGCCTGGGCTTCGGCGTCGGCACTCAGAACCGCCAAGGTGCTTGGCTGGAAGTGTTTTACGCACAACCGCTGCTCAACCCATCGGCCGAGATCATCGCCGCCATTGCACCGATCCTCGGTTACACCCAAGGCAACCAGGCGATCACCTTCACCATCAGCCAAGCACTGCAACTGGCTGATGCGCTCAAGAATGTCGATGCGACCCAATCCGCGCTGCTCAATCGCCTGGCTGAAAGCCACACGCCACTGGTCGCCACCCTGCTGGCCGAAGACGCCGCACTGACCTCCACGCCGGAGGCCTACCTCAAGCTGCACCTGCTGTCCCATCGCCTGGTCAAGCCCCACGGCCTGAGCCTGGCCGGTGTGTTCCCGCAACTGCCGAATGTGGCCTGGACCAGCCAGGGCGCCATCGACATCAGCGAACTGGCCGAACGCCAACTGGAAGCGCGCCTGCGTGGCGAGCTGCTGGAAGTGTTCTCGGTGGACAAGTTCCCGAAAATGACCGACTACGTGGTTCCGGCCGGCGTGCGTATCGCTGACGCAGCGCGTCTGCGCCTGGGCGCCTACGTGGGCGAAGGCACCACCGTGATGCACGAAGGTTTCGTCAACTTCAACGCCGGCACTGAAGGCCCGGGCATGATCGAAGGCCGTGTATCGGCTGGCGTGTTCGTCGGCAAGGGCTCGGATCTGGGCGGCGGTTGCTCCACCATGGGCACCCTGTCGGGTGGCGGCAACATCGTGATCAAGGTGGGCGAAGGCTGTCTGATCGGCGCCAACGCCGGTATCGGTATCCCGTTGGGCGACCGCAACACCGTGGAATCGGGCCTGTACGTCACCGCTGGCACCAAGGTTGCGCTGCTGGACGAGCAGAACCAACTGGTCAAGGTGGTCAAGGCACGCGAACTGGCCGGCCAGCCGGACCTGCTGTTCCGCCGCAACTCCGAGACCGGTGCCGTGGAGTGCAAAACCCACAAATCGGCCATCGAACTGAACGAAGCGCTGCACGCTCACAACTAAGCAGCCACTCGATGCCACTAGCGGGCCCCTACCCCGGGGCTCGCTTATACGAGTCTTTATCACCATGCTTGTGCCCTCTCCCTGGCGCGCCGACTTTCCGGCCATCGCCACCCTGCAACGGCAAGACCAGACCTACCTGGACAACGCCGCCACCACACAAAAACCCCAAGCCCTGTTGGATGCCATCAGCCATTACTACGCCAATGGCGCAGCCAATGTGCACCGTGCCCAGCATTTGCCAGGGGCTCACGCGACTCAGGCGTTTGAAGACAGCCGCAGCAAGGTCGCGCAGTGGTTGAATGCAGGTGACAGCGGGCAAATCGTGTTCACCCACGGCGCGACGTCGTCGCTGAACCTCTTGGCCTATGGCCTTGAGCACTTATTCAATGCGGGCGATGAGATTGTCATCAGCGCCCTGGAACACCACGCCAACCTGCTGCCCTGGCAGCAACTGGCCAAACGCCGCGCGCTGAACCTGGTGGTATTGCCCCTGGGTGACGACGGCGTGATTGACCTTGCCGCCGCCGCCGAACTGATCGGCCCGCGCACGCGCCTGCTGGCGGTGAGCCAGTTGTCCAACGTGCTCGGCGCCTGGCAGCCACTCGACGCCTTGCTGGCACTGGCCCAGCCACATGGCGCACTGACCGTCGTCGACGGTGCCCAGGGCATCGTCCATGGCCGTCACGACGTACAGGCCCTGGGGTGCGACTTCTATGTCTTCTCCAGCCACAAACTCTACGGGCCGGACGGCGTCGGCGTGCTGTTTGGTCGCAACGAAGCCCTGCATCACCTGCGCCACTGGCAGTTCGGGGGCGAGATGGTGCAACAGGCCGACTACCACAGCGCCAGCTTTCGCCCGGCGCCCCTGGGTTTCGAAGCCGGCACGCCGCCGATCGCCAGCGTAATCGGCCTGGGGGCCAGCCTGGACTACCTGGGTTCGCTGGACCAAAACGCAGTGATCACCCACGAAGCCGCCTTGCACGACTATTTGTTGCGCGGGCTCAAAGCGCGCAATGGCGTGCAGGTACTCGGAGCGCCACAGGTGGCCTTGGTCAGTTTTGTGGTCGAGGGCGTGCACAACGCTGATCTCGCCCACCTGCTGACTGAGCAAGGCATTGCCGTGCGGGCCGGTCATCATTGTGCGATGCCGTTGCTCAAGGCGATGCAGCTGTCGGGGGCGATTCGTGTGTCCCTGGCGCTGTACAACGACTCCGACGATCTGGAGCGTTTCTTTGAAGCGCTGGATCAAGCGCTGGATATGCTGCGATGAGTTTGCCGGTGGATGCAGTGGCAGCGCTTGAAGCCTTCCAGGCTGTCGGCAGTTGGGAACAGCGCGCGCGGATGCTGATGCAATGGGGCGAACGTCTGCCGGCCCTGGCCGACGGGGATAAAGTCGACGCCAACCTGGTGCAGGGCTGTGAAAGCCTGGTCTGGTTGGTGGGGCACTTGCAGGATGGCCGTTGGCAGTTTGCTGCCGCCAGCGATGCACGGATGATTCGCGGGTTGGTGGCGCTGTTGCTGGCGCGGGTCAATGGGTTGACGGCCGCTGAGTTGCAGGCTGTTGATCTGCCGGACTGGTTCAACCAGCTGGGGCTTTCCCGCCAACTGTCGCCGTCCCGCAGCAATGGCCTTAACGCGGTCCTGCAGCGCATGCGAGCGTTGGGCCATACATAAAAACAAATGTGGGAGCTGGCTTGCCTGCGATAGCGGTGGATCAGTCAACATTTTCAGTGACTGACATACTGCAATCGCAGGCAAGCCAGCTCCCACATTTTGAATATGTGCAGGGCAGCGAAATCTAAGCGGGTTTGGTTCGCTCCGACGGCCGGCGCACCCCGGCAACGATCTTGTCCACCGCCTTGGTCGCCGCGACCATGCCAAACGTCGCCGTCACCATCATCACCGCGCCAAACCCACCCGCGCAGTCCAGCTTCACCCCATCCCCGACAAAACTCTTCTGCAAGCAGATGCTGCCATCCGGCTTGGGATAGCGCAGTTGCTCGGTGGAAAACACACACGGCACGCTGTAATGGCGGGTCACGGTGCGCGAGAAGCCGTAGTCGCGGCGCAGGGTTGAGCGCACTTTGGAAGCCAACGGATCGTTGAAGGTACGGTTGAGGTCACACACCTGGATCAACGTCGGGTCGATCTGCCCGCCGGCGCCCCCGGTGGTGATGATCTGGATCTTGCGGCGCTTGCACCAGGCAATCAGCGCCGCCTTGGCGTTGACCGCGTCGATGCAGTCGATCACGCAGTCGATGTCTGGCGTGACGTATTCGGCCATGGTGTCGCGGGTCACGAAGTCCGCGACCGCGTGCACCGTGCAATCCGGGTTGATGCCGCGCAGGCGCTCAGCCATCACCTCGACCTTGGGTTTGCCCACGGTGCTGTCCAGGGCATGCAACTGGCGGTTGCTGTTGCTGACGCAGACGTCGTCCAGGTCAAACAGCGAAATCTCGCCCACCCCGCAACGGGCCATGGCTTCCGCCGCCCAGGAACCCACGCCGCCGATGCCGACGATCGCCACATGGGCCGCTTTCAAGCGTTCCAGGCCTTCAATGCCATACAAGCGGGCGACGCCTGCAAACCGTGGATCTTCTGTACTCATGACCATTACCCCAAAAACCGGCGCGCATTATGGACTACAGAGCGACAAGTTCGAAGCGACAAGCTACAAGTAAAGAACTTAGATGGCCTTTCGCTGACTAATGTCCGGTTTTTCTCTGCTTGCTGTACGGTCAGGGAAGGGCCGGTGTAGGATGCGCGCCGTTCGGCGCAGGCCGACACCTCTTTTCGTTCCACACCCTTTGGAACCCGAAATAGCCATGGCATCGCGTAAATTTGGACTCAACCTGGTGATCGTGCTGGCAATCGCCGCGCTGTTCACCGGCTTCTGGGCGCTGATCAACCGCCCGGTCACCACCCCCAACTGGCCTGAACAGATCTCCGGGTTTTCGTACTCGCCGTTCCAACAAGGCCAGTTCCCACAGAAAGACCAATACCCGACCGACGATCAGATGCGCCAGGACCTGGCGATCATGAGCAAGCTGACGGACAACATCCGTACCTACTCGGTTGACGGCACCCTGGGGGACATCCCCAAGCTGGCGGAAGAATTCGGCCTGCGAGTGACCCTGGGGATCTGGATCAGCCCGGACCTGGAACGCAACGAACGTGAGATCCAGCGCGCCATCGAAATCGCCAACAGCTCGCGCAGCGTGGTGCGGGTGGTGGTCGGCAACGAAGCGTTGTTCCGCGAAGAGATCACCCCCGAAGCGCTGATCGTGCTGCTCGACCGGGTGCGCGCCGCCGTGAAAGTGCCGGTGACCACCTCCGAGCAATGGCACATCTGGGAAAAGAACCCGCAACTGGCCAAGCACGTCGACCTGATCGCCGCGCACATCCTGCCGTTCTGGGAATACATCCCGATGGACAAGGCCGGCCAATACGTACTCGACCGTGCCCGAGACCTGAAAAAACTGTTCCCGAAAAAGCCCTTGCTGCTGTCGGAAGTGGGCTGGCCGAGCAACGGCCGCATGCGCGGTGGTAACGAGACATCGCCTGCCGACCAGGCCATATACCTGCGCACGCTGGTGAACAAGCTCAACCGCCAGGGCTACAACTACTTCGTGATCGAGGCGTTCGACCAGCCGTGGAAAGTCAGTGACGAAGGCTCCGCCGGCGCCTACTGGGGTGTGTACAACGCCGCGCGCCAGCAGAAATTCAACTTTGAAGGCCCGGTGGTTGCGATCCCGCAATGGCGCGTACTGGCCATCGGCTCGGTGGTACTGGCACTGCTGTCGCTGACCCTGCTGATGATCGACGGCTCGGCCCTGCGCCAGCGTGGCCGTACCTTCCTGACCTTTATCGCGTTCCTGTGCGGTTCGGTGCTGGTGTGGATCGGCTACGACTACAGCCAGCAATACAGCACCTGGTTCAGCGTGACCGTGGGTATCTTGCTGGCACTCGGCGCCCTCGGCGTGTTTATCGTGCTGTTGACCGAAGCCCATGAACTGGCTGAGGCGGTGTGGACCCACAAGCGCCGGCGTGAATTCCTGCCGGTTGAAGGGGATTCGGATTACCGCCCGAAAGTGTCGATCCACGTGCCGTGCTACAACGAGCCGCCGGAGATGGTCAAACAGACCCTCGACGCCCTGGCAGCACTCGATTACCCGGACTACGAAGTCCTGATCATCGACAACAACACCAAGGACCCGGCTGTTTGGGAACCCGTGCGTGATTACTGCGAAACCCTCGGCCCGCGCTTCAAGTTCTTCCACGTCTCGCCCCTGACCGGTTTCAAGGGCGGCGCGCTGAACTACCTGATCCCGCACACCGCCAAGGATGCCGAAGTGATCGCGGTGATCGACTCGGACTACTGCGTGTCGCCGAACTGGCTCAAGCACATGGTGCCGCACTTCGCCGACCCGAAAATCGCCGTGGTGCAGTCGCCGCAGGACTACCGCGACCAGAACGAAAGTACCTTCAAGAAGCTCTGCTACGCCGAATACAAGGGTTTCTTCCATATCGGCATGGTCACCCGCAACGACCGGGACGCGATCATCCAGCACGGCACCATGACCATGACCCGTCGCTCGGTGCTCGAGGAACTGGGCTGGGCCGACTGGTGTATCTGCGAAGACGCCGAACTGGGCCTGCGCGTGTTCGAGAAAGGCCTGTCGGCGGCGTACTACCACGACAGCTACGGCAAAGGCCTGATGCCGGATACCTTTATCGACTTCAAGAAACAGCGGTTCCGCTGGGCCTATGGCGCGATCCAGATCATCAAGCGCCACACCGCCAGCCTGCTGCGCGGCAAGGACACCGAGCTGACCCGTGGCCAGCGCTACCACTTCCTCGCGGGCTGGCTGCCGTGGGTGGCGGACGGCATGAACATCTTCTTCACCGTGGGCGCCCTGTTGTGGTCGGCGGCGATGATCATCGTGCCAACGCGGGTCGACCCGCCGCTGCTGATTTTCGCGATTCCGCCCTTGGCGTTGTTCGTGTTCAAGGTGGGCAAGATCATCTTCCTGTACCGCCGCGCCGTTGGCGTGAACCTCAAGGATGCGTTCTGCGCGGCCCTCGCTGGCCTGGCGTTGTCCCACACCATCGCCAAGGCGGTGCTGTACGGCTTCTTCACCAGCAGCATTCCGTTCTTCCGTACACCCAAGAACGCCGATAACCACGGCTTCTGGGTCGCGATTTCCGAAGCCCGGGAAGAGATGTTCATCATGCTGCTGCTGTGGGGCGCGGCGCTGGGGATCTACCTGGTGCAGGGCCTGCCCAGCAACGACATCCGCTTCTGGGTGGTGATGCTGCTGGTGCAGTCGCTGCCGTACGTGGCGGCGCTGATCATGGCGTTCCTTTCGTCGCTGCCCAAACCTGCAGCGGCGCCGGCGCCTGAACCGGCCGTGTAAAAACTTGCGCAATGCACTAAACGGCGGCCTCTGGCCGCCGTTTTGCTATAAGATAACGGCCGTTTTGTGAGTCTTAGCCGAGCGCTGCTCTCTGTGGGAGCTGGCTTGCCTGCGATGCAGACGCCGCGGTTTGGCAGGTAGACCGTGGCGATGCTATCGCAGGCAAGCCAGCTCCCACATTGGATCTGCGTTGTTTCAAGCCCACATTCGTCCTGCGCCCATTACACGCTTCCGGAGCTTTCCATGACGGCCCATTCCGACCTTTCGCCGACCCTTCAACTTGCCATCGACCTGATCCGTCGCCCCTCGGTCACGCCGATCGATGCCGATTGCCAGAAGCTGATGATGCAGCGCCTGGGCGACGCCGGTTTTGCGCTCGAGCCGATGCGCATTGAAGACGTGGACAACTTCTGGGCCACCCACGGCAAGCACGAAGGCCCGGTGCTGTGCTTTGCCGGTCACACCGACGTGGTGCCCACCGGCCCGGTCAAGGCCTGGCAGAACGACCCGTTCGACGCACTGATCGATGAAAACGGCATGCTCTGCGGGCGTGGCGCGGCAGACATGAAGGGCAGCCTGGCGGCCATGCTCGTGGCGTCGGAGCGTTTCGTCACCGACTACCCGGACCACCGCGGTTCGGTCGCGTTCCTGATCACCAGCGATGAAGAAGGCCCGGCGCACCATGGCACCAAAGCCGTGATCGAACGCCTGGCAGCCCGCAAGGAGCGCCTGGACTGGTGCATCGTCGGCGAGCCATCGAGCACCACACTGGTGGGCGATGTGGTCAAGAACGGCCGTCGCGGCTCCCTCGGCGCTACCCTGACCGTACGCGGTGTGCAGGGCCACGTGGCCTATCCGCACCTGGCGAAGAACCCGATCCACCTGGCTGCACCGGCCCTGGCTGAACTGGCGGCCGAGCACTGGGATGACGGCAATGCCTTCTTCCCGCCAACCAGTTTTCAGATCTCCAACCTCAATTCCGGCACCGGCGCGACCAACGTGATCCCGGGCGATCTGACGGCGGTGTTCAACTTCCGTTTTTCCACCGAGTCCACCGTCGAAGGCCTGCAGCAACGCGTTGCGGCGATTCTCGACAAGCACAACCTGGACTGGCACGTGGAGTGGGCGCTGTCGGGCCTGCCGTTCCTCACCGAACCCGGTGCCCTGCTGGACGCCGTTTCGGCCAGCATCAAGGCGGTCACCGGCCGTGAAACCAAGGCGTCCACCAGTGGTGGCACCTCCGACGGGCGTTTTATCGCCACCCTCGGCACCCAAGTGGTCGAGCTGGGCCCGGTCAACGCGACGATCCACCAGGTCAACGAACGCATCCTGGCCAGCGACCTCGATGTGCTGACCGAAATCTACTACCAGACCCTGATCAAGTTGCTCGCCTGATGCTCGCCTGCCCCCTTTGCAACGCCCCGCTCAACGCGGTGGACAACGGTGTGGCCTGCCCGGCCGGGCACCGTTTCGACCGCGCGCGCCAGGGCTACCTGAACCTGTTGCCGGTGCAGCACAAGAACAGTCGCGACCCGGGTGACAACCTGGCGATGGTGGAGGCGCGCCGCGACTTCCTCAACGCCGGGCACTACGCCCCGGTGGCCCAACGCCTGGCGGAACTGGCCGCCGAGCGCGCACCGCAGCGATGGGTCGATATCGGTTGTGGCGAGGGTTACTACACCGCCCAGATCGCCGACGCCCTGCCCCAGGCCGATGGCTACGCGCTGGACATCTCCAAGGAAGCGGTCAAGCGGGCCTGCAAGCGCAACCCGGCGCTGACCTGGTTGATTGCAAGCATGGCCCGCGTGCCGTTGGCGTCAGGCAGTTGCCAGTTTCTGGCCAGCGTGTTCAGCCCGTTGGATTGGGAAGAGGCCAAACGCCTGCTCAGCCCTGGCGGTGGTTTGATGAAGGTCGGCCCGACCAGTGGCCACCTGATGGAACTGCGCGAGCGTTTGTACGACGAAGTGCGCGAGTACACCGACGACAAGCACCTGGCCCTGGTCCCGGAGGGCATGAGCCTGGCTCACAGCGAGACGCTAGAGTTCACCCTGAGCCTGGCCGAGCCTGCAGACCGCGCCAACCTGCTGGCCATGACGCCCCACGGCTGGCGGGCCAGCGCCGAGCGCCGCAACGAAGTGATCGAGGCCGCCGAACCACTGAAGGTCACGGTGTCGATGCGCTACGATTATTTCGTGCTTCAATAACCGACTTTTCCGCGAATGGATTTTCGAATCCCGCAACGAGGAACATCCATGCGCCAACCTGATATCGAGATTTACCTGAAGGACGCCGACGTCGACCACAAGGCCATCGCCGCCTGGCTGGGCGCCGCCCTGGGTCCGTGCTCCGACTGGGTCCAGAAGGGCCAGACCTACAAGTGCAAGGCCGGCAGCGTGCCCGTCACCTGGCTGCCGAAAGCGGTAGGCAAATGGAACAGCCTGTACCTGGAAAGCGACCAGACGCCGTGGGACGACGACATCGCCTGCGCCCGCGCCGCGTTTGCTGCGCTGAACGTTGAAGTGCGTTGCGCGCCGGGGACCTGGGTCGAGGAAGAAGGTGAAGAAAGCGCCGACACCTGGGTTCGCATCAGCGCCGACGGTGAAGAGCAAATCACCTGGAAAACCGCCTGACCTGACACCACAAAGCCGATCAATGTGGGAGCCGGGCTTGCCCGCGATGCAAGCACCTCGGTCTGTCAGGCAGACCAGCGTGATGCTATCGCAGGCAAGCCAGCTCCCACACAAGCCGGCTCCTACAGTTTGATTGGGTTACCACAGTAGAATTTGGTTAGCCTTACAGCCCCACCACATCCTCAGCCTGCAAGCCCTTCTCGCCGGTCACCACGGCGTACTCCACCTGCTGGCCTTCAGCCAGGGAACGGTGGCCCTCACCGCGAATGGCGCGGTAGTGCACGAACACATCCTTGCCATCCTCGCGCTGAATAAAGCCATAGCCCTTTGCATCGTTGAACCACTTCACATTGCCGGTTTCGCGCGTTGCCATCTGTTTTGCTCCCACATGCTTTTTATTGTTGAGTCAGTCGCATTGAACTGCCGAGTATATGACAGGCTCAAAAAGCTTCAACTCAAGTTTATTTAGCCGCTTTTTTGCCGATTTTCGGCGAATACGGCACACTACCCGCCCGAGCATCTGCTCGGTTTTTTCCACTTGAAGCAGCACGCCTATGACCCGCTCCCCGTTCCGCCGTCTGGTGTTTGGCACCTTGCGCCGACTGTTGTACCTCTGGGTTCGCTCGGAGACGATCAACCAGTCGTCCCTAACCCTTAACCTGGACCGCAGCCGGCCGGTGTTCTACGTCCTGCAATCGCCCTCCCTCACCGAACTGGCGGTGGTCGATGCCGAGTGCACCAAGGCCGCCCTGCCGCGCCCGGTGTTGCCGGTGTCAGTCGGCCCGTTGATGGAACCGGCGGCGTTCTTCTACCTCACGCCGGAGCCCGACTGGCTCGGCCGCCAGGACAAACGCGGCGCACCGCCCACCCTGACCCGGCTGGTCAACACCCTGACCGAACACGCCGAAGAGAATGCACAAATCATTCCGGTCAGCGTGTTCTGGGGCCAGTCACCCGAAAGCGAGTCCAGCCCGTGGAAGCTGCTGTTTGCCGACAGTTGGGCGGTCACCGGGCGTCTGCGCCGCTTGTTGAGCATCCTGATTCTGGGTCGCAAGACCCGCGTGCAATTCTCTGCGCCTATCAACCTGCGTGAATTGATCGAGCACAATAAAGGCCACGAACGCACCGTGCGCATGGCCCAGCGCATCCTGCGCGTGCACTTTCGTAACCTGAAAACCGCCGTAATCGGTCCCGATTTGTCCCACCGTCGCAACCTGGTGAAAGGCTTGGTCAACATGCCACTGGTGCGCCAGGCCATTGCCGACGAGGCCGAGCGAGAAAAAATCAGCCCGGAAAAGGCCAAGGCCCAGGCCCTGCGCTACGGCAACGAGATCGCCTCGGACTACACCTACACCGCGATCCGCTTCCTGGAAGTGGTGCTGAGCTGGTTCTGGAACAAGATCTACGACGGCATCAAGGTCAATAACATCGAAGGTGTGCAAAAGGTTGCCCAGGGTTACGAGGTCATCTACGTGCCTTGCCACCGCAGTCACATCGACTACCTGTTGCTGTCCTATTTGCTGTTCAAGAACGGCCTGACCCCGCCGCACATCGCCGCCGGGATCAACCTGAACATGCCCGTCATCGGCAGCCTGCTGCGCCGTGGCGGTGCGTTTTTCATGCGCCGCACCTTCAAGGGCAACCCGCTGTACACCTCGGTGTTCAACGAATACCTGCACACCTTGTTCACCAAGGGCTTTCCGGTGGAATACTTCGTCGAAGGCGGGCGTTCGCGCACCGGGCGCATGCTGCAACCGAAGACCGGCATGCTGGCGATTACCCTGCGCAGTTTCCTGCGTTCCTCGCGCATGCCCATCGTGTTCGTGCCGGTGTATATCGGCTATGAGCGCGTGCTCGAAGGCCGTACCTATCTCGGCGAACTGCGGGGCGCGAGCAAGAAGAAAGAATCGATCTTCGATATCTTCAAAGTGGTCGGCGCCCTCAAGCAGCGGTTTGGCCAGGTTGCGGTCAACTTCGGCGAACCGATCAAGCTGGCAGAGTTCCTCGACGCCGAGCAGCCAGACTGGCGCGCCCAGGAGCTGGGCCCGAACTACAAACCGGCCTGGCTGAATGAAACCACCAACCGCCTCGGCGAACAGGTGGCGCGCCACTTGAACGAAGCCGCGGCGGTGAACCCGGTCAACCTGGTGGCGCTGGCGCTGCTGTCCACCACCCGCCTGGCCCTGGACGAACAGGCCATGGCGCGCCAGCTTGACCTGTACCTGGCCCTGCTGCGCCGTGTGCCCTATTCGCCCCATACCACCTTGCCCGAAGGCGATGGCCTGGCGCTGATCAAGCATGTGAAGGACATGGACCTGCTGTCGGAGCAAAGTGATGCTCTGGGCAAGATCCTGTACCTGGACGAACAAAACGCCGTCCTGATGACCTACTACCGCAACAACGTGCTGCACATCTTTGCCCTGCCGGCGTTGCTGGCGAGCTTCTTCCAGAGCAGCTCGCGCATGAGTCGCGAACAGATTCTGCGTTACACCCACGCGTTGTACCCGTACCTGCAATCGGAGCTGTTCATCCGCTGGTCGCTGGACGAGTTGGACACAGTGATCGACCAATGGCTGGAAGCCTTTGTCGAGCAAGGTCTGCTCCGTTTCGAAAACAACGTGTACCTGCGCCCGGCGCCCAGTTCGCGGCACTTTGTGTTGCTGACCCTGCTGTCCAAGAGCATTGCCCAGACCCTGCAACGCTTCTACATGGCGATCTCGTTGCTGCTCAACAGTGGCCAGAACAGCATCAGTGCCGAAGAGCTGGAAGACCTGTGCACGATCATGGCCCAACGCCTGTCGATCCTGCATGGCCTGAACGCGCCGGAATTCTTCGACAAGAGCCTTTTCCGACATTTCATCCAGACCCTGCTGGAGCAAGATGTACTGCGCCGCGATGAAGCCGGCAAGCTGAGCTACCACGACCTGCTCGGCGAACTGGCCGAAGGCGCGGCCAAACGCGTGCTGCCCGCCGAGATTCGCCTGTCGATTCGCCAAGTGGCGTTGCATCGCGTCGACGGTGCTGCCGAAGCGCCGGTGGAGCCCGAAGCGCCCAAACCTGAAGAAAGCCGCTAGATTGAATAAGGCGTCGGGCGGTTTCCGACGCCGTTGACAAGGAGCTGTACCATGAAAAAGATCATTCTCCTCGGCCTCACGGCCCTGCTCGGAGCCTGCCAATCGATGAACCCTGCGCCGAAAGCCAGCCTCGACGGCGAAGTGTTCTACCTGCAACGCATCGCCCTGCCACCCGCGGCCACCCTGAGCGTGAGCCTGCAAGACGTGTCGTTGATGGACGCGCCGGCCGTGACCCTCGCCGAACAGAAAGGCCCGGTCAAAGGCCAGGTGCCGCTGCCGTTTCACTTGAGCTACGACCCTGCCCAGGTCAAGCCAGGCCACAGTTACTCGGTGAGCGCTCGCATCGAGCTGGATGGCAAGCTACTGTTTATCACCACCGAGCGGCACGCTGTGCAGCTCAACGGCCAGGACCCACAACCGCTGCGCCTGCGGGTTGACGCCGTCGCGCACTGACACTTTCCAGTAAACCCGATCAAAAGGAAGCGCCCATGCTCCGTAACTCCCTTCGCCTCACTGCCCTGTGTGCCGGCCTGCTGCTCGGTGCCAACGCCATGGCCCTGGACCTTGGCAGCCTGTCCCAGGGCGACGCCTCTGGCGGCCTCAAGGACGCACTGACTCAAGGCGCGCAGATCGCCGTGAAACAACTGGGTGTGCCCGGTGGTTTCAGCAACAACCCTGAAGTGAAGATCGGCCTGCCAGGCAAGTTGGGCAAAGTGGCCGACAAGCTGAAGATGTTCGGCATGGGTGACCAGGTCACGCAACTGGAAACCAGCATGAACAAGGCGGCTGAATCTGCCGTGACCCAGGCTCAGCCGATCCTGGTCAATGCGGTGAAAAACATGAGCGTGACCGACGCCAAGGGCATCCTCACCGGAGGCCAGGACTCGGCAACCCAATACCTGAACAAGAGCAGCCGCGAAGAGATCCGCGCCAAGTTCCTGCCCATCGTCAAGGCAGCGACCGACAAGGTCGGCGTGGCCCAGCAATACAACGCCCTGGCCGGCAAGGCTGCGGCCTTTGGCGCAGTGGATGCCAAGAGCGCCAACGTCGAGAACTATGTAACCGAACAAGCGCTGGACGGCCTGTTCAAGATGATTGCCCAACAGGAAGAAACCATTCGCAAGAACCCGGCGGCGGCAGCCACCAGCCTGGCGAAAAAGGTGTTTGGCGCGCTATAAGCGCCCTACCCTTTCACTGCGCCCAGATCGCTGACCACGGATCTGGGCGCAGTTGTTTCAGACGATCCGTTTAGCGATTAATCGAAAACAGCGGGTACGAAGGTCGGTGGGGATAGGCCTGCCCGGCATCGGGGTAGGGCTTGCCGTGACCAGGCTTGCAGTGATGGCCGTGACCGTAGCCTGGCTGGGTTGGATGTGGGCGGTGATGATGTCCAGGCCCCCCATACCCAGGCCTCTGTGGGTTAGCAGGCTCAAAGCCCTTGTGTGGCAGGTTGTTCCCAAGCAAGGCCCCGAGAAACGCGCCTTTGATTTCTGCAATCACCTTGAAAATCGTCATGTGATACTCCATACACTCAATGAAATAGGCCGGCTCGCCACTGGCGAGGTCCAGGCCTGTGCCTGTCCATCAGGCGAGTCTGAGTGGAGTGCCACGGGCAAACGTTCCGAACGCCCTGACGCCCGTTTGCATCTGCATGTAAAACCGCACAAAGCGGCTTCAGTGAAAAACCGAGTCGGCCAGCCGGCCCATCATGAGTGTGGCAAAGCAGCAAATCGCCACGGACGTCGCGCGGTTGATCTTCAACGGCGTCAGCCACGCCTTCTGAATACCTTCGAACCGACTGCCCAACAGGATCCAAGCCGTCCCTACCGGTATCACCACCAACGCGAGCGTCAGCATGAAGCCCGCATACCCTTGCAGCGTGGCAAATGCGTTTATCGGTGCGATAAACGAAACAATCAGCAGGCCTTTGGGGTTCATCACTGTCAGCCAGAAAAAGTACAGCCCGCTGAAACGATCCCTTCCAGGATCGCTGTCGCCACTTTTTCGCTGCCATAACTTGAACGAGACATACAGCAAGTAACAGGCCGCGACCAACTGGGTGAGCTTCAACGCCCACGGCGAGTAGGTTGCCAGGTACAGCAGCGCCACGCCCCACACGGAGACCTGGAGCAGGTACGCCAGGCATTCGACAAGCACCAGCCGCCACGACGCCCGATACCCGAACAACACCCCGGCGCGAAACAACAGGGTATTGGTCGGGCCGGGGGCAAGCAGCAACAACAGCAGGGCTGAAACGGTGGCCAGCATGATTACGCGACGTCCTTCCTCACTCGGAACCACGCAGCATACAGGGCTGGCAAGAACAATAGGGTCAACGCCGTCGCCACGATCAAGCCGCCCATGATCGCCACGGCCATCGGGCCGAAGAACACACTGCGTGACAGCGGGATCATCGCCAGCACCGCCGCGAGGGCGGTGAGAACGATCGGCCGGAAACGTCGGACAGTGGCCTCGATGATCGCCTGCCACGGGGCCAGGCCGGCCTTGATGTCCTGTTCGATCTGGTCCACGAGGATCACCGAGTTACGCATGATCATCCCCGACAGGGCGATGGTGCCCAGCATGGCCACGAAGCCAAAGGGCTGGCGGAAGACCAGCAGGAACAGGGTCACCCCGATCAAGCCCAATGGCGCGGTCAGAAACACCATCGCGGTACGTGAGAAACTGCGCAGTTGCAGCATCAGCAACGTCAGCACCACCACGATAAACAGCGGCACACCGGCTTTGACGGAGTTCTGCCCACGGGCGGAGTCTTCAACCGTGCCGCCTACTTCCAGCAGGTAGCCGTCCGGCAATTCGGCGCGCACACCTTCCAGGGTCGGCAGGATTTGCTGGACCAGGGTGGCCGGCTGTTCCTTGCCATATATATCGGCGCGGATGGTGACCGTTGGCAGGCGGTTGCGGTGCCAGATGATGCCTTCCTCAAAACCGTATTCGAGGGTGGCGATCTGCGACAGCGCAACACTTTTGCCGTTGTCGGTCGGCACCGCCAGGCTTGGCAGCAGCGACAACTCGGTGCGCTCATGCACGGTGCCGCGCAGGAGGATCTCGATCAACTCGTTGTCCTCCCGGTATTGGCTGACGCTGGAGCCGGTCAACGAACTCTGCAGGAATTTCGACAGGTTGGCGGTACTCACGCCGAGGGCACGGGCGCGGTCCTGATCGATATTCAGGTAGACGATCTTGCTCGGCTCCTCCCAGTCCAGGTGCACGTTGACCACGTGGGTGTTTTCGCGAACCTTGGCTGCCACCTTGCGCGCCAGCGCACGCACTTCTTCGATGTGTTCACCGGTCACGCGAAATTGCACTGGGTAGCCTACAGGCGGGCCGTTTTCCAAACGGGTGACACGCGAACGCAGGTCGGGGAATTGTTCGTTGAGGGTCTCGATCAGCCAGGTGCGCAGGCTTTCACGCTCCTCGATGGTTTTGGCCAACACGACAAACTGGGCGAAGCTGGCGGCAGGCAATTGCTGATCCAGGGGCAGGTAGAAACGCGGTGACCCCGTGCCGACATAGGCCACATAGTTATCGATGCCCGCGTGTTCCTTAAGCAGTGCCTCCAGGCGCTTGACCTGATCGGCGGTGTTGCTCAGGGAGGCGCCTTCGGCCAGTTTCAAGTCGACCATCAACTCCAGGCGACCGGAAGCCGGGAAGAACTGTTGCGGCACAAAACGAAACAGCGCCACCGAGCCGATAAACAGCAGCAGGGTCAGGACGATCACGGTTTTGCGCCGACGCACGCACCACTCCACCAAGCGCCTTACACGCTGGTAGAACGGCGTGCCGTAGGGATCAGGGCCGTCGGTGCCATGCTTGGCCGCGTGAATCTTCGCCAGGTCTGGCAGGAGTTTTTCCCCCAGGTACGGCACAAACACCACCGCCGCGACCCACGAGGCCAGCAGCGAGATGGTCACCACCTGGAAAATCGAGCGGGTGTATTCGCCGGTACTCGATTGCGCAGTGGCAATCGGCAGGAAACCCGCCGCCGTAATCAGGGTGCCGGTGAGCATCGGGAACGCGGTGCTGGTCCAGGCAAAGCTGGCGGCCTTGAGCCGGTCGAACCCCTGCTCCATTTTGATCGCCATCATTTCCACGGCGATGATCGCGTCATCCACCAACAAGCCCAACGCCAGCACCAACGCGCCGAGGGAAATCTTGTGCAAGCCGATGCCGAGGTAATACATGGTGGCGAAGGTCATCGCCAACACCAACGGAATCGCCAGGGCCACCACCATGCCAGTGCGCACGCCGAGGGAAAAGAAGCTCACCAGCAACACAATGGCCAAGGCTTCGGCCAACACCTGGACGAATTCACCAACACTGGTTTTCACCGCCGCCGGCTGGTCTGACACCTTGCGCAGTTCCATGCCGGCCGGAAGGTTCTTCTGCAGGCGTGCGAACTCGCCTTCCAGCGCCTTGCCCAGTACCAGGATGTCGCCGCCGTCACGCATGGCCACGGCCAGGCCGATCGCATCGGCGCCCATGTAGCGCATGCGCGGCGCGGGCGGGTCGTTGAAACCACGGTGGATGTCGGCGACATCGCCGATGCGAAAGGTACGGTCGCCTACGCGAATCGGGAAATTACGGATTTCCTCCACACTTTTGAAGTTACCCGACACCCGCAGTTGCACACGCTCGGTCGGGGTTTCAAAGAAGCCCGCGGTGGAGACCGCGTTCTGTTCCTGCAAGGCCTGCTGCACTGCGGCCAACGGCAGGCCCAGGGTAGCCAGCTTGAGGTTGGACAGTTCGATCCAGATCTTCTCGTCTTGTAGACCCAGCAACTCAACCTTGCCCACATCCGGCACGCGTTGCAGTTGAATCTGGATGCGATCGGCGTAGTCCTTGAGCACGGCGTAGTCGAAACCGTCACCGGTCAGGGCGTAGATATTGCCGAAGGTGGTGCCGAACTCATCGTTGAAAAACGGCCCCTGGATATCCGGCGGCAAGGTTTGGCGGATGTCGCTGATCTTCTTGCGCACCTGGTACCACAGCTCGGGAATCTGCGCCGAGTGCATGGAGTCGCGAGCCATGAAGGTGACCTGTGATTCCCCCGGGCGCGAGAAGGACACGATGCGCTCGTATTCGCCGGTTTCCATCAGCTTCTTTTCAATTCGCTCGGTGACCTGGCGCGAGACTTCCTGGGCCGTCGCCCCCGGCCAATTGGTTTTGATGACCATGGCCTTGAAGGTGAAGGGAGGATCTTCGCTTTGCCCCAGTTTGGTGTAGGACAAGGTGCCGACGACGGCCAACAGGATCATCAGGAACAGTACGATCTGGCGATTACGCAACGCCCATTCGGAAAGATTGAAACCCATCGGGGACTACTCCTTGGCCGCCAGATTCACAACTCGGTTGGAGCGATCCACCGGGCGCACTTGCTGCCCCTCATGGAGTACATGCACACCGGCTGCGATCACCCAATCGGTGGGGCTCAAGCCTTCGAGCACCGGCACGGTTTTCTCGCCAAACGCACCGATGCGCACCGGGGTGCGTTTGAGCGTGTTGTCCGGTTGCACGCGCCACACGTAGGACGCGCCGTTCTCCGCGCTGAGGGCCGACAACGGCACCGACAACGGAATCACGCCGTCGGCTTGTATGAATACGCGGGCACTCTGGCCCAGCTCGGCGGGGACTTTGCCACCGGTGAAGGCCACACGGGCGGCAAAGGTGCGGGATTTGGGATCTGCGGCCGGCGACAGCTCGCGGATGCGCCCGGCAAAACGCTGGTCCGGCTGGCTCCACAGCTCCACCGACACCGGCTGGCCGATCTTGAAACGGCCGAAGCCTTGCTCGGGCAGGCTGATAGACACCTCGCGTTCGCCATCGGTGGCCAGGGTGAATACGGTCTGGCCAGCGGACACCACTTGGCCCACTTCGACCGCGCGCTTGGCGACCACACCGTCCTGGGGCGCCCGCAACACGGCATAGCCGGCCTGGTTGCTGGACACGTCGAACTCGGCCTTGATCTGCTTGAGGCGTGCTTCACCGGATCGGTAGAGGTTTTCGGAATTGTCGTACTGGGAGCGGCTGACCATCTGACGGTCCATCAGGGTCTTGTAGCGGTCGCGCTCGGCGCGCACCAGGCTCAGGTTGGCCTCGGCGGCGGCCACTTGGGCGCGGGTGGCTTCCAGTTGCAGGCGTACGTCCTGAGGGTCAAGTTCAGCCAGCGGTTGGTTGGCCTTGACCCGTTCACCCTCTTCCACCAGGCGCTTGCTGACCTTGCCACCGATGCGAAAAGCCAGGTCCGGCTCGTAACGCGCGCGCACCTCGCCCGGGTAGCTGTCCATCGCCTGCGCCGACGGCTGTGGTTGCACCACCATGGCCGGGCGGACGGTGGTCTGGGCCGCTTCTTCATGGCCGCAAGCGGCCAAGAGGAAGACCAGGCTGGCAGGCAACGCAAGGGGCAGGAAAGTACTGCGCATGCTGAAGGACCTTTCGCAAATGGAGCTAGGAATAATTATACTGGCGGGTATGTTATTAATACCAAACTCACCAGTCCAGTATTAAAGGTGAAAATGTCCGACAATCCCACCAACACCAATAGCCCCGGGCGTCCCAAGGACATGGCAAAACGCCAGGCTATCCTCGAAGCCGCGAAAATCCTGTTTTTGAGCAATGGCTACGCCAGCACCAGCATGGATGCCGTGGCGCTGGAAGCCGGCGTGTCGAAGCTGACCGTCTACAGCCACTTCACCGACAAAGAGACCTTGTTCACCGCGGCCGTCGTGGCGACGTGCGAGGAACAGTTACCGGTGATGTATTTCGAATTGCCCGAAGGCATGCCCGTGGAAACGGTGCTGCTGAATATTGCGCGGGGCTTCCATCGGCTGATCAACAGCGAAGAGTCGGTGAACCTGCATCGCCTGATGATGACCACCGGCAACCAGGACGTGAAACTCTCGCAGATCTTCTTCGAGGCAGGCCCGATGCGCATGCTGCAAGGCATGGAGCGCCTGCTCAGCCGGATCGACCAGAGCGGCGCCCTGAGCATCGACAAGCCATTTACGGCAGCCGAGCACTTCTTCTGCCTGCTCAAGGGCACGGCAAATTTCTGTCTGCTGTATGGCTGTGGCGGGCACCTGAGTGAGGAAGCCGCCGAAGCGCATGTGCAGGATGTGGTGGGGTTGTTTATGCGGGCGTATCGCCCCTGAATATTTCATTGCTTGGGCGGACGCCATCGCGGGCAAGCCCGGCTCCCACAGGGGAATGCATTCCAATGTGGGAGCTGGCTTGCCTGCGATAGGGCCCTAGAGGCCAATGAAGAGTCAGGCCTTGAGCGCCTTCTTCGGATAAATGTCATACCGGCTGGATTTCCCATCCAGCGCATGGCTCGGCTTGGGCCCTTCGATGCACGGCGCCTTGCGCGGGCGCTTGACCACCACCCGGTGGCTGGCCAATGCCAACGCCGCAGCCAGCAAGGCGGGGGCATCCGGATCATCGCCCACCAAGGGCCGGAACAGGCGCATTTCCTTCTTCACCAGGGCGGTTTTCTCACGATGAGGAAACATCGGGTCGAGGTAGATCACCTGGGGCGGCTCACCTTCCCAGTTGCGCATCACCTCAATGGAATTGCCCTTGAGCAGCTTCATGCGCGCCACAATGGGGGCCACTTCAAAATCGTCGGCACCGCGCGCCAGGCCGTCCTCCAGCAAGGCGCCAATCAGCGGCTGGCGCTCGATCAGGCTCATGTCGCAGCCCAGGCTGGCCAGCACGAACGCGTCCTTGCCCAACCCCGCCGTGGCATCCAGCACCCGGGGGCGCACGCCCTGGGCAATGCCGACCGCCTTGGCAATCATCTGCCCGCTGCCACCGCCGTACAACCGCCGATGGGCCGCGCCACCTTCAACAAAGTCCACCCGCACCGGCCCCGGCGCGTCAGGCCCGAGCTGTTGCAACTGCAGGCCTTGTTCGCCGACCTGCAGGGAAAAGTCCGCGTCTGCCAGCGCTAACGGCAAGCCAAGTCGCGCCGCCCACTGCTCGGCAAGGGCCTGGAAACCTTCGGCCAAGGCTTCGACCTGAATGCGGCTGGCCGCTGGTTGTTCGCTCATCAATCGCTACGCTCAAAAATATTAAGGATCGGCAAACAACGGCCGATAAAAATAACAGTCAGGTATTTTGCCAGAGCTGAGCGTCGACCGAGAAAAATGTCAGACATTCTTCCCCTAACCATCGGTGTACTGCCGACCCACAACCACTACGGCCTGCGCAATACCCAAGCGCTGGCCGGGGTAAGCCATGTGTGGCAGGACTTCTTCGCCCGTGCGCTGGCCGAGCAGCTTGGCGAAACGCCGGACGCGCTCGCCGCCAAGGCGCCTGCACCGGCAGACCCAACGGTAGAACCGCGCGAAGGCGCCGACCTGCTGTCGCAGATCCTCACCCAGCGTGAGTGCGACGTGACCGACACCGAAATCGCTCCGCCTGAGCCGCTGTTCCTGCCGATCGCCGAATTCGAAACCGATTTGCTGCCACCGGCCGCCGCGCCATTCCCGCAGGAAGAAATCGTCGCGCAACAACGCCAACAGAATTTCGAAAGCGAATGGGTCCGCCCGCTGGTATTGAACGCAGGCCAGCCGCTGCCAGAACCAGGCCCGGCACCCGACCCGCGCCCACTGCACTTGCCGATTGCCGAGTTCGAACTGGACCTCCTGCCACCGGCTGCGACGCCGTATCCCACCGAAGAGCTGGTGGCACAACAGAAGGCCTTGGACTTCGACTACTACTGGGCGCGCCCGCTGGTCACTCAGAACCTGCGCCTGGCAGCCTGACTCACCCCTTGAAAAAGGCGTTGGCCTGGCTAAAGGGCATCTTGCGTTCGGTAAACGTGAACGTGCCCAACTCAAACACCTCCTGCGCTGCACGGTAGAACTCGCCATAGGCTGCCAAGGCCAGGGCCGAGCCGACGCTGATACGCCGCACACCCATCTCGCTCAATTGCGCCACGCTGAGGTTCAGCCCACCGGACATCAACACGTTCACCGGTTTGGGGGCGACTGCCTTGACCACCGCCAGCACTTCTTCGGCATTGCGCAACGCCGGCGCGTACAGCACGTCGGCACCGGCTTCGGCGTAGGCTTGCAGGCGGCGAATGGTGTCGGGCAAATCCAGGCGACCATGCAGGAGGTTTTCCGCACGCGCCGTCAGCGTGAATGGGAATGGCAAGCTGCGGGCGGCGGCGACGGCTGCTTCTACGCGCTCGACGGCGAGATCGAAAGGATAGATCGGGTCAGCAGCAATGCCGGTGGCATCTTCGATAGAGCCACCGACAATACCCGTGGCCGCCGCCCGCAGAATGGTCTGGGCACAACCTTCGGGGGTATCGCTGAAGCCGTTTTCCAGGTCCGCCGCCACCGGCAGCGAAGTCGCGCGGGCGATGGTGCCGGCGTTGCCCAGGGTGTCTTCGAGGGACAGCGCGCCTTCTGCATCCGGCCGGCCGAGGCTGAAGGCAAAGCCCGCACTCGTGGTGGCCAGGGCTTCGAAGCCAACGCTCGCCAGCATGATCGCGGAACCCGCATCCCACGGGTTGGGCATCACGAAGGCACGATCACGCTCATGCAGGGCCTTGAAGGTTTCGGCGCGAAGGGTTTGGGCATCCATGGCTGACTCCAGGCGAAAAAGGAGCCTTAGAGTAACCCCAGTTGCTCCGCAGCGGGTTCCCGATGCAAGGTCGGCAACGCTGGCAAACCGGGCAGGCGCGCCATCAGCCTGTCGTGAAAGCGCAGCGCCAGTTGCGCTGCGAGGCGGTTATCCGAGGTGTGCAAAAAGACGTAGGGCGTGCGCCCCTCTTCGATCCAGGTGGCGATCTTTTCAACCCAGGGGATCAGGAACGGATCGTTGGCTTCCAGCTCCGGGTGGCCAATGAAACGCACCTGTGGGAATTGAGTGAGCGCTGCCGGACGGGGCGGCACCTTGGGCTTTTTCGATTGGGCGTGCAGCACCGCCGCCGAGGTCGAGGTGCAACTGAACAACGCACGCGGGTCAAGGCAGATGCGCTCCACACCCCGATCACGCAGCAAGCGGTTGAGCATGCGCTCGGCATCCCCCTTGGCGAAGAACTCCGGGTGGCGCACTTCTACCGCCAAGGGGCGCTCGAGGCCGTCGATAAACCCGGCCAGCTCGCCCAGGCGCTGCGGCGAGAAACTCGCAGACAGTTGCAGCCACAGTGGCGAAACACGCTCACCCAACGGGCTCATCAAGCCGACAAAACTCTCGGCAGCCGGCAACTGTTCGCGCAAGTCGCCACCATGGCTGATATCACCCGGGAATTTGGCCGTGAACCGAAAATCATCGGGCATGATTTCGGCCCAGCGCTGCACCGTGGCGGCCGAGGGGCGAGCGTAAAACGTGGTGTTGCCTTCAACGGCGTTGAAGACCTGGGAATACAGGCCAAGGTAATCGCTGGAGCGGGCATCGGCGGGGTACAGGTACTCGCGCCAGGCGTTTTCACTCCAGGACGGGCAGCCGATGTAGTAAGGCAGGCGCATCAGATGTGGATGTCGAGACCCAGCACTTCCATATCCCATTCGACAAAACCGGCGGTGGTCAGGTAACTGGCCAGGGCGGTGGCGACGTTTTTGCTCATGGAGCGGGGGAAGACCATGTCTTGCTGACGGGCGGGAAGACCGCTGATACGCGCTTGGCCATTGGCTTGCGCATCGAACTGGACTTCGATGAAGTCCGGCGAATCCTCGACGGAATCGTCCACCGTAGCGCTGGCCTTACGCGGCTTGCGCTTGATCGGGTACGACTGTGAGGAAAAGCCATCAATACGCATGGGCGCGAACTCGCTATCAGTAATGGCATTTTGGCAGCACTGTCCGTAGTGCGCAAATGCTCTGGTGATAACTAGAACACATAATTTGAAAAAGGTTTAAACACACGGGCAAATTCTGACGATTGGTGAAATTCACACCAAAATGCCAGCATTTTTGGCGTCAAATAATCCCGCGTTCGGCCTTGGTCTGCGCCACCTTATCGCGCAGGTAAACCGGTGCCGCCTGGTCGGCCGGGATGGCCTCGCCGCGTTCGAACGCAAAGCGTGCCAGGGCCAGCAAGTCTTCAGCGTGGGGCAGCATCGTGGCGTCCTGGCCAACCGTTTTAACACCGATGCGCTGGCCATACCCCCAACCGGTGCCAGCACCGAACCAGTCACCGCTGGCATCCTGCGGCAGTGCCGACGCCTCCGGTGCCTGCACGGCCTCCTCGCCTACCAGGCGCATCTCACCTGCCGTTTCGCGGTAGCAACCCCAATAGACTTCGTCCATGCGTGCATCGATTGCCGCTGCCACTTGCTTGGCGCCGTGTTCACGCAAAGCGCGCTGCGCCAGCACCGCTAGGTTGGACACCGGCAACACCGGACGCTCCAGCGCAAACGCCAGCCCCTGCACCACACCGATGGCAATGCGCACACCGGTAAACGCGCCCGGGCCACGGCCAAAGGCGATGGCATCGACTGCCGACAAGGTGGTGCCGGCGTCTTCCAGCAGTTGTTTGATCATCGGCAACAGCTTCTGCGCGTGCAGGCGCGGGATCACCTCGTAGTGGCTCGTGACCTTGCCATCGTGCAGCAGGGCAACGGAGCAAGCTTCAGTCGCGGTATCCAGGGCCAACAGGGTGCTCATCGGTGCGGGTGTCCAGGTCGAAAAAAAGTGCGCCAGTATAAACAACAACGGCCCGCAAGCGGGCCGTTGTCTGTGAAGCCGACCGAAGGATCAGCTCAACGCTTGCAGCACCTTGGCGGTGATGGCTTCTACCGAGCCAACGCCAGGGATGTGGCTGTACTTCGGCTTGCCTTGGGCGGCAGACAGCTTCTGGTAGAAATCCACCAGCGGCTTGGTCTGCGAATGGTAGACCGACAGGCGATGACGTACGGTTTCTTCAGTGTCGTCTTTACGCTGCACCAGGTCTTCGCCGGTGACGTCATCCTTGCCTTCAACCTTTGGCGGATTGTAGACGGTGTGGTACACACGGCCCGAGGCTTCGTGAACACGGCGACCGGCAATGCGCTGGACGATTTCTTCGTCTTCAACGGCGATTTCAACCACAGCGTCCAGCTCGACGCCAGCTTTCACCAGGGCTTCAGCCTGGGGAATGGTGCGCGGGAAACCGTCGAACAGGAAACCGTTCTTGCAGTCTTCCTGGCTGATGCGTTCCTTGACCAGGTTGATGATCAAGTCATCGGAAACCAGGCCACCGCTGTCCATCACGCTCTTGGCGATCAGGCCCAGCTCGGTGCCGGCCTTGACGGCAGCGCGCAGCATGTCGCCAGTGGAGATTTGTGGAATGCCGAATTTTTCAGTGATGAACTTTGCCTGAGTACCTTTACCGGCCCCGGGAGCTCCCAGCAGAATGACGCGCATCGATGTGCTCCTCAATTTTTTATAGAGATGACGCTCGGATTCGCCGCGTGGGGCCAATCTCGTAGAAATATGGGTCTAGGCCAATCAAACGGCCAAAGGCTGATCAAGATACACAGCGGGCCCTCACCATACAAGCCGCCAAAAGTCGCAGGAACCCTCGTCGGGCATGCGCCATAGGAAGGGTGCGCCTGAGTGCAACCCCGCCCTGCAAACGCAGGCCGCCCCTCTCGGGACGGCCTGTGTGGTTCATCTGCAAGCTATTGAGAACACGCAAGAAACCTCAACCGGTGTTGCGCAAACCGGCGGCAATACCGGCCACAGACACCAGCAGCGCCTGTTCCAGAGGGCTGTCCTGCGCCGCTTCCTGCTGACGTGACCGCGCCAGCAACTCGGCCTGCAACAGGTGCAAGGGGTCCAGGTAGGTGTTGCGCAGGCGGATGAACTCCAGGGTGTCTGGGCTATGGGCCAGCAGTTGCGACTGGCCAGTCAGGCCAAGCACCACGCTGCACGCCTGCGACAATAGGTCGCGTAAGTGCACACCCAACGGCAGCAAGTCTGGCTGCACCAAACGTTCGTCATAGAGCTGAGCGATGTCGGCGTCCGCTTTGGCCAGCACCATTTCCAGCATATCGATGCGGGTGCGGAAGAACGGCCACTGCTCGCGCATCTGCTCCAGCAGATCACCTTCGCCGCGTTCCAACGCCTTGCTCAGCGCCGCTTCCCAGCCGAGCCAGGCCGGCAGCATCAGGCGAGTTTGAGTCCAGCCGAAGATCCACGGGATCGCACGCAGGCTTTCAATCCCACCGGCACGTCGTTTTGCGGGACGGCTGCCCAGCGGCAAGCGCCCCAGTTCCTGCTCAGGGGTGGATTGACGGAAGTACTCGACGAACTGCGGATTTTCCCGCACCACGGCGCGATAGGCGCTGACACCGTCTGCCGCCAATTCATCCATCAAATGGCGCCAGGCCGGCTCCGGAGGGGGCGGTGGCAGCAACGTGGCTTCCAATACGGCGGCGAGATAAAGGTTGAGGTTCTGCTCGGCAATGTCCGGCAGGCCGAACTTGAAGCGGATCATCTCGCCCTGCTCGGTGGTGCGGAAACGCCCCGCTACCGAGCCCGGTGGCTGCGACAGGATCGCTGCGTGGGCCGGGCCGCCGCCGCGGCCAACGGTGCCGCCGCGGCCGTGGAACAACAGCAGTTCCACCTGCTGCTCGCGGCAGATATCCACCAGGCGTTCCTGCGCGCGGTACTGTGCCCAGGCCGCTGCGGTGGTGCCCGCGTCCTTGGCCGAGTCGGAATAGCCGATCATCACTTCCTGCGGGCCTTGCAAGCGCGCGCGGTAACCCGGCAATTGCAGCAAGCGCTCCATCACCGGCCCGGCGTTGTCCAGGTCGGCCAGGGTTTCGAACAGCGGCACCACGCGCATAGGCCGTTGCACACCCGACTCTTTAAGCAACAGTTGCACTGCCAATACGTCCGACGCCGCTCCTGCCATGGAGATGACGTACGACCCCAACGATGCGGCCGGTGCGGCGGCAATTTCCTTACAGGTATTCAAGACTTCAGCCGTGTCTGCCGACGGCTTGAAGTAACCCGGCAGCAATGGCCGGCGGTTTGCCAGTTCTTGGGTGAGGAAGCTGATGCGCGCTTCTTCATCCCAATCTTCATAGCGGCCCAGGCCCAGGTAATCGGTGATTTCGGTCATCGCCGCACAATGGCGGCTGGAATCCTGGCGCACATCCAGGCGCACTAGGAACAGGCCAAAGGTCACCGCACGGCGCAGGCAATCGAGCAACGGGCCGTCGGCAATTACGCCCATGCCGCACTCGTGCAGCGATTGGTAGACCAGCTCCAGCGGGTCCAATAGATCGCGGTTGTTTTGCAGCACGTCAGCCGGCGCCACGGTGTTGGAGGTCAACGCCGTGTGCGCCCATTGGCGCGTGGCGCGCAGACGTTCGCGCAACTGCTTGAGCAGCGCGCGGTAAGGCTCGACGCTGTCGCCGACCTTGGCCTGCAGGGCCGGACTGGCCTGGCGCATGGACAACTCCGAGGCCAGGTGATCGACATCACGCAAGTACAAATCGGCAGCCATCCAGCGCGCCAGCAACAGCACTTCACGGGTGACGGGCGCGGTGACATTCGGGTTGCCATCACGGTCGCCACCCATCCACGAGGCAAAGCGAATCGGCGCCGCCTCCAGAGGCAAACGCAGGCCGGTCGCGGCGTGCAGCGCCTGGTCAGCCTTGCGCAGGTAGTTGGGGATGGCGTGCCACAGCGAATGCTCGATCACCGCGAATCCCCACTTGGCCTCGTCCACCGGGGTGGGCCGAATGCGGCGGATTTCTTCGGTGTGCCAGGCTTCGGCGATCAGCCGCTGCAAGCGTTCGCGGATCTGCGTGCGCTCGGCCGTGGTGAGGTCGCGATGGTCTTGCAGCGCCAGTTGCGCAGCGATCGCGTCGTACTTCTGGATCAGGGTACGGCGGGCAACTTCGGTGGGGTGGGCGGTGAGCACCAGCTCAATGTCCAGCCGCGCCAACTGGCGGGCCAGGGATTCGTTGCTGTGGCCTTCGCTTTGCAAGCGCGCCAGCAACTCGGGCAATACACGGGATTCAAACGGTGCCGGTTGCGACTCATCGCGTCGATGGATCAGTTGGTACTGCTCGGCGATATTGGCCAGGTTGAGGAACTGGTTGAACGCCCGGGCCACGGGCAACAGTTCGTCTTCCTGCAACTGGTTGAGGCTGGCGCTTAGTTCATCACCGGCGCCATGCCGGTCGGCCTTGGCACCTTTGCGAATCTGCTCGATCTTGTCGAGAAACTCATCGCCGTACTGCTCTCGAATGGTGTTGCCCAACAGCTCACCCAGCAGGTGAACATCCTCACGCAAGCGTGCATCGATATCACTCATCAGCCAATCTCCAGCCAGAAACCCGGGACGCGCAGGGTTTCCAGAGTGCCGCCAGCATCCATTTATGACAAGACTTTAAACCTTGTGGGTTGCAGCTAGTCTCAACATTAAGTCGCCTGTGTTTATCCACGCGGGCGGCGGGTCACTCATCACCGCCTGCTACCGCGGGCTTTACTGAGGTTGCCATGAAAATTCGAGAATTGGCCCAACAGTGGGAAGAGAACGCCAAGGGTCGCCTGACCAAGACTGAATACGCGATCCATTTGGACGTGGAATCCGCCGCGCGGCTGGCGGCGATTGCCGAAATGTACCCCAAGCGCCGCACCGAAGAGTTGCTCGGCGAGCTGATCGGCGCCGCCCTGGAAGAGCTTGAAGCGAGCTTTCCCTACATCAAGGGGCAACAGGTGATTGCCACCGATGAAGAGGGCGACCCGCTGTACGAAGACGTCGGCCCTACCCCGCGCTTCCTGACATTGTCGCGGCGCTATCTGCATGATTTGTCAGCCAGTGCCGACGAGAAGAAGCATTGATAAACATCCGCTGAATCCCACCCAACCCGCGTATTCCGGGCCTCGCAGAGGCTCGGTGTACCGCCGCGCTCTCTGAAAGTTCCAACTTTTATACGCTGACCAAACAGTCAGATATTTTTTTAGGCAAATCGCCATCTTCTCTGAACTATTCAAAAAAGCCTCCGGTCACACCGAGTAAGCCATCACTTGGAACAGCCGTTTGAAAGGCGCCATGCGCATCACTGCCGGGCCCTTAGCCGCTGACCACCTGAGATGGATGTTGATGTTTTTCAGGAGTTATCCAATGGAGTTGAAGACGATGAAGACCAGCACTGCCAAATCCTCGTTTAACCACCTGCGCGGGCTCAAATTGGCCGCGCTGGCAATCGGCACCAGCTTCGTTCTGGCGGGCTGCGCCGGTAACCCGCCGACCGAGCAATACGCGGTGACTCAATCGGCGGTCAACAGCGCTGTCAGCGCCGGCGGTACCGAGTACGCCGCCGTGGAAATGAAGTCGGCCCAGGACAAGCTCAAGCAAGCCGAAATCGCCATGCACGACAAGAACTATGACGAAGCCCGCCGCCTGGCCGAACAAGCCGAGTGGGATGCTCGCGTAGCCGAACGCAAGTCCCAGGCCGCCAAGGCTGAACAGGCTGTGAAGGACTCCCAGAAAGCTGTTCAGGAGCTGCGTCAGGAAGGCATGCGCCCGGCTGTTATCCCACAGCAATAAGCCGCCGCCCCTGATTGCATTGCACCCGATATCGAATTGAAAGGACGACACGACTATGCGTAAACAATTGATGATCCCTGCCCTGCTGGCGATGAGCGTTGCCCTGGCGGCCTGCTCCACCCCGCCGAACGCGAACCTGGAAAACGCACGGACCAACTTCTCGTCCCTGCAGACCAACCCGCAGGCCACCAAGCTCGCGGCGCTGGAAACCAAGGACGCCAGCGAATGGCTGGACAAGGCTGACAAAGCCTACCGCGACAAGGAAGACCAGAAGAAGGTCGACCAACTGGCCTACCTGACCAACCAGCGCGTTGAAGTGGCCAAGGACACCATCGTGCTGCGCGAATCCGAAGCCAAGCTGAAAAACGCTGGCGACGAACGTGCCCGCGCGCTGCTGCAAGCTCGCGACGCGCAGATCAAGCAACTGCAAGACAGCTTGAATGCCAAGCAAACCGATCGCGGTACGCTGGTGACCTTTGGTGACGTGCTGTTTGCCACCAACAAGTCTGACCTCAAGTCCAGCGGCCTGGTGAACATCACCAAGCTGGCGCAGTTCCTGCGCGACAACCCGGACCGTAAAGTGATCGTCGAAGGCTACACCGACAGCACCGGTTCCGACTCGTACAACCAGAGCCTGTCGGAGCGCCGTGCAGCCTCTGTGCAACGTGCACTGGCGCAACAGGGCGTGGATATCTCGCGCATCGTGACCCAGGGTTATGGCAAGGAATACCCGGTTGCCGACAACGGCAGCGTGTCGGGCCGTGCCATGAACCGTCGTGTGGAAGTGACCATTTCCAACGACAACCAGCCGGTCAAGCCACGGTCTTCGGTTGCTAACTGAGTGATTCAAGCGGCATAAAAAAAAACCACCGTATGGTGGGTTTTTTTTGGCTAGCCAAAGGTGATTGGACTGTCGTTATCGTCTGGCAGCTTGATGGCCTTCACGCCATAAGCATTATCCGACAGCCTCTCCAGTAGCTGGCTGAGTGCATTCGCTTGCGCGTCCTGGCGCTCCAGCGCCTCTTGCCCTCTGGCCATGTCCAGCATGTTGCGTATCGCACCAATGGTTATCGCCACCGTCCCTGCCCCGTTCTGCCTAAGTTACGAGGGAATCTGTGGCGTCTGAGGGAATACGGTTCCAAATATTTCGAGGATGCGGCTTTATTGCTCCAATTGCGGTGTTTCCTGGCCCATGCAACGCACGGCCTGTTTCTTGTTGTTCACCAGCACGCCGCTCAAGCCTTTTTGCTCGGTGTCGAACATCACCAGCACACCGTCGACGCACTGTGCCACCTGTGCGGCCGGGGTCAGGGAGATCTTGTAGTCCTCGCCGGGGATGGTCTTGAGCATGGTGAAGTCGCTGAGCAGCAACGCATCTTCCGGCTTGGCGAAGTGCAGGTAACCGTAGTACCACAGGCAGCCGACAGTACCGATGATGGTGCCGATGCCGGTGAGGATCAGCGGGATCATGTTGCGTTCTTCGCTCATTGCGGGCTCTCTGATGAATCAACTTTGGGAATGGGGTAGTTCGGAATCTCGCCCAGGCGGCGCAGGCCGTTGAAATGCTGCGGGTCATCCAGGTAACGCAGCATCACGGTTTGCCAGGTCTTGTCGGCAAAGGTCTGCACATGCCCCCCACGGGTCAATTGCAGGACCCTGGGCGGCGGCGCAGCCTGGTACAGGCGAATGCCGTTGGACAGTGGCACGATCGGGTCGTCCAGGCTGTGGAATAGCAACTTCGGCACACCGGTCAGTTGCGGCATGGCATTGATCGCGCTGTCGGCGTCCGGCACCAGCCAGGACAAGGGCACCTGGAAGGGCCATGTTAACCACGAGGTGCTGAGGGCGAATTGTCCTACGTCACGATAACTGGCTGGCACTCCGTCCAGAACCAAAGCTTTGAGCTGCGCCTGGCGTTCGGGATGGGCCGCCAAATAATGCACCGCCAGTGCGCCGCCCAGGCTCTGGCCGAGGATGACCAATGGCTGGCCCTGGGTTTCAGGCGCCGTGTCGAGCCAGTTGAAGGCCGCATCGATGTCCTGGTAGATCGCCGGCAATGAGGGTTTGCCTCCAGACAGGCCATACCCGCGATAGTCCAGCAGCAACACCTGATAACCCTGCTCCGGCAACCACCAACTGCCCCCCAGGTGCCAGGCCAGGTTGCCGCCGTTGCCGTGCAGGTGCAGCACGGTGCCCTTGAGCGGAACGCCGGGTTTGGCCGGTAGCCACCAGGCATGCAGCTTCACGCCATCGGCGGTGACCACGGTGACGTCACGGTAGGCCAGGTGGGCTTTTTCCGGCGTGAACGGCAGGCCGGGTTCGGGGTAGAACAGCAGGGAGCTGCAGCCGTTCAAAGTGAGTAGCAGGCATAGAATGCCGAGGATTCTCATCCGTTGAAGCCTCGTAATTAAGAGCACAGGAGATCACCTGTAGGAGCCGGCTTGCCGGCGATGGCGCGGTACCAGCCGGCATTGTATTAGCTGAAAGACCGCTTTCGCAGGCAAGCCAGCTCCCACATTTTTGACCCGGTTTCGTCAGCCATCACCACCAAACCCCACATTTTTGGTTCGGTTTCGTCGGCCACAACCATTAACCCTGTAGGAGCCGGCTTGCCGGCGATGGCGTTTTTTCAGCTAAAACAGTGGTGGCTGATGCACCGCTATCGCCGGCAAGCCGGCTCCTACAGGGTCATGGGGTGCCGTTAGAGGATATTGGAGTAATCCGCCTCAATCCGGTCCAGGCTCAGGTGGTTGAGGAAGTTGGAGAAACACATCCAGGCCGCCAACGCATTCATGTCGCGGAATTGTTCCGGCAGGTACTTGGGCGGCACCACCAGGCCTTCATCCACCAATTGGCGCAGGGTACGCATGTCTTCCAAAGTGGTCTTGCCGCAGAACAGCAGCGGCACTTGTTCCAGCTTGCCTTTGCGCACAGCCAGCTGGATGTAGTTGTAGACCATGATAAAGCCCTTGAGGTAGGACAAATCCTTGGTAAACGGCAGACCGGTCGGTATCGAGCCACGGAACACGCGACTGGCGTTGCCGTAGCTTTCAGCCATTTCAAAGCCTTGCTCGCGGAAGAATTCGAACACCTGCAGGAAGTCGGCGCCCTCCTCCACCATATGGATGGCGCGGGTGCGGTTGGTGAGTTTGCGCAGGCGACTCGGGTAGGAGGCGAACGTGATGATCTCCATCAGGATCGCCAGGCCTTCCTGGGTCACGGTGGACGACGGCGGGCCCTTGGACAGGAAGGTGCAGATCGGCTGGTTCTGGCCATTGAGGGTGGTACCGACATGCACCAGACCTTCATGCACTTCCAGCGCACGCACATCGCGCTCGTTGAACATCGCATCGGCGCGGATCTTGATGTAGTCGGCGCCCGCCGCCGCGTCGGCGACGATACCGTCAGACTCGAACACGCGAATGGTCTCTTCAGCCTCGCCAAACACCTTGTTCAGGCGGGTTTGCAGCAAGCTGACCGCGTCCTTGGCGGTGAGGGTCTTGGCCTCATCCTTCAAGTCGCCGCGGCCGTCGATGTTGTTGAGGTAGTCAGAGAGCATCAGGCCCAGGTCGGCCAGGGTCGGGTCACCGGCGTGGAACGCATCGGACGCGGCACCATAAAGCTCTTGGGAAATCAGGCCGAAATCCTCGGTGCCACGCGCTTCGAGCATGCGCACCACCATGCGGTATTCGCGGCACATGCGGCGCATGATCTGCCCCACCGGGCTGAACTGACCGAGGCGGCGGGTGATGTCGCGCTCGATGTTCTGGAACTCCAGCTTCACTGCGCTGGAATCGAACGACAGCGGCCGGTTCAGGTAGTAATCGCGGTCCACGGCGGGCAGTGCCTTGCCCTTGGCCTTGAGGAATCCCTGGCGAATGTTCTCGTCCCACTTCACGGCGTCGAGGACGCGAATCGGTGTTTGCGCCAGCACAATGCGATCAGACAAGGTGCGTATCGTCTGCTGGTAATCGTCCACCCGGTACTTCCTCTTTAAACGTTATTTGCCCGTGCGCTGGTAGCGCACGGCTTCAACGAACACATCGGCATTGGCCGGGTCATCCAGGTAGGCAAACACCTGGTCCATGGGGCTGTCGACCACGACACCGGCGCCTTCGACGGTGTCCACGGTAGAGCCGTGCAAGGCCTTTTGGCCGATGGCCTGGTGGATCTGCTCCAGATCCAGGTTGTAGACCACCAATTCGTGTTTTTCGTCGAACTCAAAGCCGGCCAGGATGTAATGCCCACCGAGTTTTGCCGGCAACGGTGCCGACAAATACCAGCGGCTGCCGTGGCGCGACACGGTAAACAGGTACTCATCGCGCTGGCCGGGTTTGCCTGTAGGGTAGCTCACGGCTTTGTAACGGTGGTCCCCGGCGCGGGTGATCTGCAGGTTGAGCGATTCGCCCCAGGCGTTTTTACTGGCCCACTGGCCGATCAGCCCGGGCGGCGCGGCTTCGTGGGCCGGCAGCGGGTCCTTGAAGGTCACCAGGCAACCGCTCAGTAGCAGGAACGATAAGGCAATTACCGCGACGCGCCAGGTTTTCATTACATTCCCCATCATATAAGGGACGGGGCTTGCCTGCGATACAGGCACCTCGATGCTTCAGGTAAACCGAGGTGATGCTATCGCAGGCAAGCCAGCTCCCACATAAAGCGGATCGCACGCGGGTTTGGCTAGACCGAGGCCAACACCAAATGCATGTAACGCTTGAGGATCTCAAGCATCTCTTCACCGGTCAGAGGCTCTGCGCCGCCCAGCAGGCCCTGATATTCCATCCGACTGATTATCGCCGTCAACACTTTGGCATCCTGCTGCGGCTCTCGGGAGCCCAATACCTGGAAAAACTGCCCGGTGCCCTGCAGCAGGATTTGCTGGTGGGAGCGCACCAACTCCGCCAGACGCGGGTTCAGCAGGGCTTCCTGGCGAAAAGCCAGCTCGGCCATCAGGTGTTCGCGGCGGTTGGTCAGTTGGCGCATCACGTAGTCGGCGGTCAGGCGCGCAATGTCATCGGCCAGTTGCGAGCGTGACTGCGGGCTGCCATCACCGTAGGCGACCATCTCGCGCAGTAGCCCTTCGTTGCGCACCCACAGCTTGCCCATGAAGGCGGCACTGCGTTCGACGTACTGGGCGAAGGTATCAGTGAGCAGATCATCGATGTCTTTGAAGTAATAGGTGGTGGCCGACAGCGGCACCCCCGCCTCCGCCGCCACCGCCCGGTGGCGCACCGCACGCACACCTTCACGGACCACAATGCGCATGGCCGCGTCGAGAATGTCTTGCCTGCGTTGCTCGCTGCCCCGGCGACTGGCCTTGCGGCCCTGGTACTGGACACTTTCAGCCACGGCAGCCGCAATGCCGGCGGCGCCTTCTTGAGCCATTACGCGGTTCACGACACACATCCTTGAATAGATCAAAACCTGGCGCTGTTCGCTTGACGCTTAATAACGCCACATAAAAAAGCCGCCTTATAAAAGGCGGCTTCGGATTTCGCTACGGTTACGCTTGTGGCCGCATGTGCGGGAACAAGATCACATCGCGGATCGACGGCGAGTTGGTCAACAGCATCACCAGGCGGTCGATGCCGATACCCTCACCGGCCGTTGGCGGCATGCCGTATTCCAGGGCACGCACGAAGTCGGCGTCGTAGTGCATGGCTTCGTCGTCGCCGGCGTCCTTGTCGGCCACCTGGGCCATGAAGCGCTCGGCCTGGTCTTCCGCGTCGTTAAGCTCGGAGTAGGCGTTGGCGATTTCACGGCCGCCGATGAACAGCTCGAAACGGTCGGTGACGTTCGGGTTGTCGTCGTTGCGACGGGCCAGCGGCGACACTTCGAACGGGTACTGGGTAATGAAGTGCGGCTGTTCCAGCTTGTGCTCCACCAGCTCTTCGAAAATCATCACTTGCAGCTTGCCCAGGCCTTCGAAGCCCAGCACCTTGGCGCCGGCTTTCTTGGCAATGGCGCGAGCCTTGTCGATGTCGTTCAGGTCGTCAGCGGTCAGCTCAGGGTTGTACTTGAGGATCGAGTCGAACACCGACAGGCGCACGAACGGCTCGCCGAAGTGGAACACCTTGTCGCCGTACGGCACGTCGGTGCTGCCCAGGACCAGCTGTGCCAGTTCGCGGAACAGTTCTTCGGTCAGGTCCATGTTGTCTTCGTAGTCGGCGTAGGCCTGGTAGAACTCCAACATGGTGAATTCTGGGTTGTGACGGGTCGAAACGCCTTCGTTACGGAAGTTGCGGTTGATCTCGAACACTTTTTCGAAGCCGCCAACCACCAGACGCTTCAGATACAGCTCTGGCGCGATACGCAGGAACATTTCCATGTCCAGCGCGTTGTGGTGGGTCTCGAACGGCTTGGCTGCGGCACCACCGGGGATGGTTTGCAGCATCGGGGTTTCCACTTCCAGGAAGTCACGCTTCATCAGGAAGCTGCGGATGTGGGCAATCACTTGCGAACGTACGCGGAAGGTCTGGCGTACTTCTTCGTTGACGATCAAGTCAACGTAGCGCTGGCGATAGCGCTGCTCGGTGTCGGTCAGGCCGTGGTGCTTGTCCGGCAGTGGGCGCAGGGACTTGGTCAGCAGGCGCACGCTGGTCATTTCAACGTATAGGTCGCCCTTGCCGGAGCGGGCCAGGGTGCCTTCGGCCGCTATGATGTCGCCCATGTCCCAGGTTTTCACCGAGGCCAGGGTTTCTTCGGACAGGGTCTTGCGGTTGACGTAGACCTGGATGCGACCGGTCATGTCCTGGATCACCATGAACGAGCCACGGTTGAGCATGATGCGACCTGCCACCTTGACCGGGATCGCAGCCTCTGCCAGCTCTTCCTTGGTCTTGTCCGCGTACTGTTTCTGCAAGGCATCGCAGTAGTTTTCGCGGCGGAAGTCGTTGGGGAAGGCATTGCCCTTGGCGCGCTCGGCAGCAAGCTTTTCCTTGCGCAGGGCGATCAGGGAGTTTTCTTCCTGTTGCAGGGCTTGCGGGTCGAGTTGTTGGTCGCTCATGTCTTTAGATTTTCCATCAGGTTCGTTGCCCCCGGCCTGCGGCCGGGGATCGCCGGCAAGCCGGCTCCTACAGGGGGTGTTACAGGCCTGATTTCAGGCTGGCTTCCAGGTATTCGTCGATGTCGCCGTCGAGCACCTTGTCGCAGTCGCTGCGTTCGATGTTAGTGCGCAGATCCTTGATCCGCGACGCATCGAGCACATAGGAGCGGATCTGGTGACCCCAGCCGATGTCCGACTTGGTGTCTTCCAGCGCTTGCGACGCGGCGTTGCGTTTCTGCATTTCCTGCTCGTACAACTTGGCCCGCAGCATTTTCATGGCGGTGTCCTTGTTGGCGTGCTGGGAACGTTCGTTCTGGCAGCTGACCACGGTGTTGGTCGGTACGTGGGTGATACGTACGGCCGAGTCGGTGGTGTTTACGTGCTGGCCACCGGCACCGGAGGAACGGTAGGTGTCGATCCGCAGGTCAGCCGGGTTGATCTCGATTTCCACCTTGTCGTCGATCTCTGGCGAGACGAACACGGCGGAGAACGACGTGTGGCGACGGTTGCCGGAGTCGAACGGGCTCTTGCGCACCAGACGGTGTACGCCGATCTCGGTCCGCAGCCAGCCAAAGGCGTATTCGCCCTTGATGTGCACGGTCGCGCCCTTGATACCGGCGACTTCACCGGCCGACAGTTCCATGATGGTCGCGTCGAAACCGCGTTTGTCCGCCCAGCGCAGGTACATGCGCAGCAGGATGTTGGCCCAGTCCTGGGCCTCGGTGCCACCGGAGCCGGCCTGGATGTCCAGGTAGGCGTTGTTCGGGTCCATTTCATGGCTGAACATGCGGCGGAATTCAAGCTTGGCGAGGTTTTCCTCGAGACGGGCCAGCTCGGCGACGACATCGCCCACTGCGCCTTCGTCGTTTTCTTCGACGGCCATGTCCAGCAGGTCACGGCAATCGGCCAGACCGGTGTTCAGTTCGTCGAGGGTGTCGACGATCTGCGCCAGCGCAGCGCGCTCGCGGCCCAGCTCTTGGGCGTATTCGGGTTTGTTCCAGACAGCAGGATCTTCAAGCTCGCGATTGACTTCGGTCAGACGCTCATGCTTTTGATCGTAGTCAAAGATACCCCCGAATAGTTTCGGAGCGCTCGGACAGGTCCTTGATGGTGTTAAGGATCGGGTTGATTTCCATGGCGGGCAGCACTCGTTGGCGAACTTTTGAAAGCCGGCGAGTATAACGGGAAATGGGGGGGAGCGGCAGTCCGCTGGGCGAAAAGGGTTGGGGTTGGTGGTGGGCATATCCGTTATTTGGGTGATGGCGGAGTATGGTTTCGCCCTTACGGCGACTCACTTTGGAAAAGCCCCAAAGTAAGCAAAGGGCTCTTGCCCCAACACTCGGCACCTCGCTCACGCTCGGTGTGCCCGTAATCCGACAGTGATTTGGGGGGCCGCCGCCCCGCGCCATCCATGGCGCGGGGCGGCTAAGATCAAAATCAAAAGCAAGAGCACAGCGGCCTGACAGCCGGCTTGAGTGGTGTAGAGCAAAGGCAACGGCAAACGCGGTGCACTGTAGGAGCCGGCTTGCCGGCGATGGTCGCCAACGATGACGCAAAAAAACCAGGCAAAACGCTGAGCCCTCACTGTGGGAGCTGGCTTGCCTGCGATGGCATCAACGCGGTGTGCCTGTTTCACCGAGGTGTCTGCATCGCCGGCAAGCCAGCTCCTACACGTATCTGCCTTTGATCCAACCACTCAGGTCGGCTACTAGGCCGCCGTGCTTTTGCTTTTGATCTTGATCTTAGGCGCCCCGTTAAACACGCTGGCCGAACGCAGGCTTGAATCCGTGGGTAACCCGGCAGGACGCCGGGTTAGCCGCCCCGCGCCATGGATGGCGCGTGGCGGCGGCCCACGGATTCAAGCCGGAGTGAGGGCATGCCGAGCCTAAGCGAGGCACCGAGTGTTGGGGCGAAGGCCTTTTGCTTACTTTTGGGCCTTTCCAAAAGTGAGCCGCCGTAAGGGCGGAACCATAAGTAGCCGTTACCTAAATAACGGATATGTACACAGCCCTACTCAATCCCCACCTGATTACGCCCATTATGCTTGGCCGTATACAACCCCTTATCCGCCGCCATGATCAGTTGCCGGCAATCGGTCCCCTGCTGCGGGGTCACCGTCGACAAGCCAATGCTGATAGTCAGGCTGGAACCCTCGGCCGGGGCAATATGCGGAATCTTCAACGCCGCCACCGCCATGCGCAGCTTCTCAGCCACCAACCGCGCACCACCCGGCGAGGTGTTCGGCAATACCAGGGCAAACTCTTCACCACCATAACGCGCCGGCAGATCCGAAGGCCGGCTGCTGGCTTCACGGATGGTCGCCGCGACCTTGCGCAGCGCCTCATCACCTTCGACGTGGCCGAAGCTGTCGTTGTAGGTCTTGAAGAAGTCCACATCGATCATCAGCAGCGACAACTGGGTCTGGTCACGCATGGCACGGCGCCACTCCAGCTCCAGGTACTCGTCAAAGTGGCGACGGTTGGACAACCCGGTCAGGCCATCGGAGTTCATCAGGCGTTGCAGCACCAGGTTGGTGTCGAGCAGTTGTTGCTGGCTGACCCGCAGCGCACGGTACGCCGCATCACGCTGCAACAAGGTCATGTAGGAGCGCGAGTGATAGCGAATGCGCGCCACCAGTTCGATGTTGTCCGGCAGCTTCACCAGGTAATCGTTGGCCCCGGCCGAGAACGCTGCGCTCTTGATCAGCGGGTCTTCCTTGGTAGACAGCACGATGATCGGGATATTGGCCGTGGCCGGGTGGTTGCGGTATTCGCGCACCAGCGTCAAGCCGTCCAGGCCGGGCATCACCAGGTCCTGCAGGATCACGGTCGGCTTGATGCGGATCGCCTGGGCAATCGCCTGGTGCGGGTCGGCGCAGAAGTGGAAGTCGATGTTTTCTTCGTGGGCCAGACCACGCCGCACGGCTTCGCCGATCATGGCCTGGTCGTCGACCAGCAACACCATGGCGGCGTTTTCGTCGGTCTTGATGTCGTCGATCTGTAAATCATTCATGTGCAGTCACCTGAATTACTACCAGCAAGCCAGCACTGCGGGAGATCGCGTTCATTTTGCAAAGACCTCCATCAGTCGGGGCGCAATTCTATCCAGTGGGCGAATTTCAACAGCAGCGTCAATCGCCGCCGCCGCTTTGGGCATGCCATACACCGCCGAGCTCTGCTGATCCTGGGCGATGGTCAAATATCCTTGTTCACGCAGCAACTTGAGGCCCTGGGCACCGTCGCGCCCCATGCCCGTCAGCAGTACGCCGACGGCGTCACCGTCCCAGTGGCTGGCGACGCTCTCGAAAAACACGTCGATGGACGGCCGGTAAATCTCGTTCACCGGCTCTGCGGTATAGGCTAGCGTGCCATTTTTCAACAGGCGAATATGATGGTTGGTGCCGGCCAGCAACACTACGCCGCTTTGTGGCGGTTCGCCTTCGCGGGCCAGGCGTACCGGCAGGCCAGATGCGCTGCCCAGCCACTCGGCCATGCCCGCAGCGAACACCTGGTCCACATGCTGCACCAGCACAATGGCGGCCGGAAAGTCCCGGGGCAAACCCTTGAGCAGGATTTCCAGGGCAGCCGGGCCGCCCGCCGAAGAACCAATGGCCACCAGGCGCTGGCGTTTGCCGCCGGTGCGTTGGGGCGCGGTTTCGGCGCGCACGCGGCTGCCACGCTGGCCGATCAGCCAGCCAATATTGAGGATCTTGCGCAGCAACGGCGCCGCCGCATCCTTGGGGTTGCCCACGCCGAGCGCCGGAGTGTCCACCACGTCCAGCGCGCCGTGGCCCATGGCCTCGAATACCCGGCTCATATTGGCCTGGCGGTCGACCGTCACCAACAGAATCGCGCACGGCGTCTCGGCCATGATCTGCCGCGTGGCCTCCACACCATCCATCACCGGCATGATCAGGTCCATCAGGATCAGGTCCGGGGTCAGCTCGGCGCAACGCTGCACGGCTTCCAGGCCATTGTTGGCCACCCAGACGACTTGATGCGCGGGTTCGAAACTCAGGGCACGGCGCAACGCCTCCACCGCCAGGGGCATGTCATTGACGATCGCAATCCTCATGCCCGGGCTCCTCCGATCAGCTCGACCACGGCGTCCAACAGGGCGTCATCGTGGAAACTGGCCTTGGCTAAATAATAGTCGGCACCGGCATCCAGTCCACGGCGCCGGTCTTCTTCGCGATCCTTGTACGACACCACCATCACCGGCAACGATTGCAGGCGACTGTCACGGCGCAGGAGTGTGACCAATTCAATACCGTCCATACGAGGCATATCAATGTCAGTGATGAGCAGGTCGAAGTCTTCGGACCGCAACGCGTTCCAGCCGTCCATGCCATCGACCGCAACGGCCACTTCATAACCACGATTAAGTAACAATTTGCGTTGCAGCTCGCGCACAGTCAGCGAGTCATCCACCACCAGCACGCGTTTGCGCGGCGCCTCGGTGGCCTGCTGGCTACGCCGGGCGATGCGTTCCAGGCGCCCGGTGTTGAGCAACTTATCCACCGAACGCAGCATGTCTTCAACGTCGACGATCAACACCACCGAGCCGTCGTCCAGCAACGCCCCGGCAGAAATATCCTGGACCTTGCCCAGGCGATCATCCAGCGGCAACACCACCAGGGTGCGTTCGCCGATAAAACGCTCCACCGCAATGCCATACACCGCATCGCGCTCGCGGATCACCACTACTTTCAGCGTCTCTTCATTGCTCTGCCCCGCCGGACGCTGCAACAACTGGCTGGCGGCAACCAGGCCGACATGCCGGCCCTCGTGCCAGAAGTGCTGGCGGCCTTCCAACTGCACAATGTCATCGGGCGCCAGGTCGCACATGCGTTCGATATGCGCCAGCGGGAAGGCATAGGCCTCTTCGCCGACTTCCACCACCAGGCTGCGTACCACCGACAAAGTCAGCGGCACCTCCAGGTGGAAGCGGCTGCCCTGCCCTGCCGTCTGCTCCAGCACCACGGCGCCGCGCAGCTGGCGGACCATATGCTGCACCGCATCCAGGCCCACGCCACGCCCGGACACTTCGGTGACTTTGTCACGCAGGCTGAAGCCCGGCAGGAACAGGAACGTCAGCAGTTCCTCTTCGCTCAGGCGCAACGCCGTTTCCAGCGGTGACAAGTGCCGGTCGACGATAGTGCCGCGCAGGCGTTCCAGGTCGACACCATTGCCATCGTCGCTCAACTCCAGCACCAGCAAGCCGGCCTGGTGGGAGGCGCGCAGACGAATCAGGCCTTCCGCCGGCTTGCCCGCCAATATCCGTTGTTCCGGCATTTCGATGCCATGGTCGACGGCATTGCGCAGCAAGTGGGTCAGCGGCGCTTCGAGCTTTTCCAGTACATCACGGTCGACCTGGGTCTTTTCGCCCTCGATCTCCAGGCGCACCTGCTTGCCCAGGCTGCGGCCCAGGTCGCGCACCATGCGCACTTGCCCGGCCAGCACATCGGCAAACGGGCGCATGCGACAGGCCAGCGCGGTGTCGTAGAGCACCTGGGCGCGTTGCCCGGCCTGCCAGCCGAACTCATCCAGCTCAGCGGTTTTTTCCGCGAGCAAGGCCTGGGCCTCGCTCAACAGTCGACGGGTATCGGCCAGGGCTTCCTGGGCTTCCAGGTTCAGGTCCAGCGTCTTGAGCTGGCCATCCAAGGTGTCCAGGGCACGTACACCCTGGCTCTGGATACGCTTGAGGCGCTGCATGCTCGCCAGGTAAGGCTTGAGCCGCTGGGTTTCCACCAGGGACTTGCTGGACAAATCCAACAAGCTGTTCAAGCGCTCGGCAGTGACCCGCAACACGCGCTCGCCGCCTTCGGTCATGCGCTTGTTTTGGCGCGCCGGTTCGCTGCTGACCGGTGGCGCCGGTTCTGGCTCCGCGGGCAGCTCCTCAACAACAGGCGCCGAGACCGGCGCCGGCTCGGGCGGCGGGGGTGCAACGGTTGGCACCGGCGCCTGGGACGGGTCGAGCAAACGCTCCATCAGCGCGACATAACCTTCAATGTCTGCCGGCCCCACATCGTTGCCGGGGGTGGCGATGCGCATCAGCAGGTCGGTGCCTTGCAGCAGCGCATCGATATGTTCGGGTTGCAGGTACAGGCGGCTTTCCTGGGCACTGACCAGGCAGTCCTCCATCACGTGGGCCACGCTGACCCCGGCGTCCACCCCGACAATCCGCGCCGCGCCCTTGAGCGAGTGCGCCGCACGCATGCAGGCTTCAAGCTGGTCGGCCTGGGTGGGGTTGCGTTCCAGGGCCAGCAGACCCGCGCTCAACACCTGGGTCTGCGCATCGGCTTCCAGGCTGAACAGTTCCAGCAGCGAGGCGTCGCGCATCTGGTCGGGGGTCATGTGAGGCTCCGGGTCACGGCAGACAACAATTGCGCCTCATCCAGCCAGCGCAGGCTGCGGCCTTTCCACTGCAACACACCCTGGGTGTAACGCGCACTGGCCTGGGTGCCCGAGGCCGATGCGACTTTTAGTGTGCGTTCGTCGATGGCATGGATACCGTCGACTTCATCCACTGGCACTACCACCGGGCCATCCTGCGCGGCGATGATCAACATGCGTGGCATGACGCGTCCGCCCGTGGTGCCGGGGCTTGTGCTGTCCAGGCCAAGCAATTCCACCAGCGACAGGCACGCCACCAGCGCACCGCGCACGTTGGCCACGCCGAGCAAGGCACGGGAGCGTTGGTGCGGCAGGGAGTGAATCGGCTGCAACGGCGCCACTTCCACCAGGCAGCGGGTGGCGATACCCAGCCACTCCTCGCCGAGGCGGAACATCAACAGGGAACGCGTGACCACATCCGTGGCCACTTCGGCCTCGGCCTGGGGGCGGCGGTCGTCCTGTTGCAGGGCATAACGGTCCAGCAGGCGCGTGGCCGCCGCCGAATACACCGCGCAGTTACGGCAGTGAATGTGCTCCGCCAGCAACGGGCAGGACTTGTCACCGTGGATGCCGATGCGGTTCCAGCAGTCGTCGATGGCTTGGGTGTCGGCCAGGGTCAGGTCCAGGCCTGCGGTATCGAGCGCGTCGGGGCTACTCATCGTTTGGACTCACTGTCAGCTCGCTCGCTACGGGCGGCCCGCGCCTGCAACCGGCGTGCCCCCGCACTGTCGCCCTGGGACTCGAGCAACGCGGCCAGGTGCATCAAGGCCTGCGGATGCTGGGGTTCCAGGTACAAGGCTTTTCGGTAATACCCCTGGGCTTCCAGGGCGCTACCGGCCACATCGCTGAGCAGCCCGAGCCAGTAGAACACCTGGGCGGCAGGCGGGTGGTTGCTTAAATACTGTTCACACGCCGCACGGGCCTCGGCACTTTTGCCTTCGTTGGCCAGGGTGGCGATCTGGCTGAGCAGGTTACCCGCATCGGTTTGCGCGGTTTTGATCGGCGTCACGGGGGGCGTGACGAGGCTGAACGGTCGCGGCTTGGGCGCAATCGGCGCCGCACTGCGCTGCTGCGGCACCGGCGCGGGCATCGGCACGAACACCGGCTCGGCCTTGACCGGCTCCGCATGCCGGCTGAACGCGAAAGACTGCGGCACGCCAATCGAGCGCATGCCGTGGCGCCCCAGCAGGCTGCCCTCGGCCGGGCCGATAAACAGCACGCCGTCCACATGGGTCAGGCCCTTGAGCACGTCGAACACTTGTTTCTGGGTGGGCTGGTCGAAGTAGATCAGCAGGTTGCGGCAGAACACAAAGTCGTAGGTGGGCTCGTTGGCCAACAGGGTCGGATCCAGCAAGTTGCCGACTTGCAGGCGCACTTGCTCGCGAACACGGTCGTCGATGCGGTAGCCATCGGCCTGTTCGGTGAAGTGGCGCTCACGAAAGCCAATATCGCCACCGCGAAACGAATTCTTGCCGTACACCCCACGCCGGGCGCGCTCCACCGACAGCGGGCTGACGTCCAGGCCCAGCACCTTGAATTGGTGCGGCGCCATCCCGGCATCCAGCAACGCCATGGCGATCGAATAGGGTTCTTCGCCGGTGGAACAGGGCAGGCTCAAAATGCGCAAGGCGCGCATCTGCTTGATCTCGGCCAAGCGCGCCACCGCGAGCCGGGCCAGGGTGGCAAATGATTCGGGGTAACGAAAGAACCAGGTCTCGGGGACGATCACCGCTTCGATCAGCGCTTGCTGCTCATCATGGGAGCTTTGCAGGTGCTGCCAGTACTGGTCGGCCGTCTGCGTTTGCAGGGCCTGGCTGCGCTGGCGCACCGCACGGTCGATGATCGCTTCACCCACCGAGGCCACGTCCAGGCCGATGCGTTCCTTGAGGTAGGCTGAAAAGCGCGGATCGCTGCTCATAGGCTCAGCTCGGCAGAAAACAGCAGGGTACGCACGTCGTCGTTCAACAAGTCGTTGACGCCGATCCATTGCATCAGGCCCCGGGCATCTTCGCGCACCGGGCCCAGGTACGGCGCCTGCGGGTTATCCAGGCCGTAGGGCTGGAACTCGGCGGGGTCGCAACGCAGGGTGTCAGTGGCTTGTTCCAGAATCAGCCCCAGCCAGCGGGCTTCGAGCCACGGTTGCGGCTGATAGTTGACCAGCACCAGGCGAGTGCTGGTGCGGGCCTGGGCGGCAGCACCGAACGTGAGGGCGCTGAGGTCGATGACCGGCACCAGCACGCCCCGGTGGGCAAAGATTCCCGCCACCCACACCGGCGCATGGGCGATGGGTTTGAGGGGCAGGCGAGGCAATACCTCGGCCACTTCCGTGGCCTTGAGGGCATAGCGCTCCTGGCCGATACGAAACACCAGGTACAACGCCTTTTTCGCTGCCGGGACGGCGCCGCGTTTAGCCGCGAGGTCGCTCATCAGACTTTGAAACGCGACACGCCGCTGCGCAGACCGACCGCAACCTGGCTCAGTTCATCAATAGCAAAGCTGGCCTGGCGCAGCGACTCCACGGTCTGGCTGCTGGCATCGCCCAACTGCACCAGCGCGTGGTTGATCTGCTCGGCACCGGTGGCCTGGGCCTGCATGCCCTCGTTGACCATCAACACCCGCGGCGCCAGCGCCTGGACCTGGTGGATGATCTGCGACAGCTGTTCACCCACTTGCTGCACTTCAAACATGCCACGGCGGACTTCTTCGGAGAACTTGTCCATGCCCATCACGCCCGCCGACACCGCCGACTGGATCTCGCGCACCATCTGTTCAATGTCGTAGGTGGCCACGGCGGTCTGGTCGGCCAGGCGCCGCACTTCGGTGGCCACCACGGCAAAGCCGCGCCCGTACTCACCGGCCTTCTCGGCCTCGATGGCCGCGTTGAGCGACAACAGGTTGGTCTGGTCGGCCACCTTCACGATGGTCACCACCACTTGGTTGATGTTGCCGGCCTTCTCGTTGAGGATCGCCAGCTTGGCGTTCACTAGGTCGGCGGCGCCCATCACCGAGTGCATGGTTTCTTCCATGCGCGCCAAGCCTTGCTGGCCGGAACCGGCGGCCACCGAGGCCTGGTCGGCGGCGGTCGACACTTCGGTCATGGTGCGCACCAGGTCCTTGGACGTGGCGGCAATCTCGCGGGACGTGGCACCAATTTCGGTGGTGGTGGCAGCGGTTTCGGTGGCGGTAGCCTGCTGCTGCTTGGAAGTGGCGGCAATCTCGGTGACCGAGGTGGTCACTTGCACCGAGGAGCGCTGGGCCTGGGACACCAGGGCGGTCAGCTCGGTCATCATGTCGTTGAAGCCGGTTTCCACCGCGTTGAACTCGTCCTTGCGTTCCAGGTTCAAGCGCTTGCTCAGGTCGCCGTCGCGCATGGTGCCGAGGATCGACACGATGCGCTGCATCGGCGCCATGATTGCGCGCATCAGCAGCAGACCGCACAGGCCGGCAGCGAGGACGGCAAACGCCAGCGACACAAACATGCTGACCTTGGCGGCGGCCACAGCGTCATCAATGGCGTTGGTCGCACGGTCAGCGACGTCCTTGTTTTCAGTGATGATGTCGTTGAGCTTCATGCGCCCTGCCGTCCAGGCGGGCGTCAGGGTGGTGTTGAACTCCTTGCGCGCGGCGGCGAGGTCATTGCGCTGCAGGCTGTCGAGCACCACGGCCAGGCTCTTGTTGTAGGCCTGGTGCATGGCTTCGAATTTATCGAACTCGGCCTGATCGTCACGCCCGTTGATGGTTTTCTGGTAGTTGGCCATCTGCGTCAGGATGCGCGCTTCGTAGGACTTGAAGTCGGCCTTGTCGGTGTCGGTCAGGCCCTTGTCGTCGCGCAGGCCGAGCAATTCCAGGGTTTGCAGGTAGCTGTCGACCCAGGCACTGCGGATCATCGAACTGAGGTAAACCCCCGGCACCGCGTCATCGCGCACCGCCTCTTCGCTGACCTCGATCTTGAGCAACCGTGAATAGGAGACCACAACCATTAACAGCATGATGGCGATAATGACCGCAAAGCTTGCCAAGATCCGTTGGCGCAAGGTCCAGTTCTTCACAGTAATTCCTCGAAGGGCCGATCAAATGCCGGGGAGTATAGCTGAGCAGAAGCCCTCATTTATCAATGGGTTTTGATGTAGCGATCACAGAAAGCAAATGTGGGAGCGGGCTTGCTCGCGAATGCGCTGGACCAGTCGGTAGATAGATGACTGATAAACCGCATTCGCGAGCAAGCCCGCTCCCACATTTTTGATCGGCGCGAGTCTGGAGTTTACTGATTCAGGCGCACCTGTTTTTCCAGCTCGGTCTTGAGACCGGGCTCAAGCCTGAGCTGGCGCGCCAGCTCGTCGAGGTAGGCCTTTTCCATGAAGTTCTCCTCATCCACCAGCATCACGCTGGCGATGTACATCTCGGCCGCCATTTCCGGGGTGCCCGCTGCTCGCGCCACATCGGCCGGGTCCAGGGGCTTGTTCAGCTCGGCGTGCAGCCAGCTTTGCAGCTCACGGTCGTTATCCAGCTTGGTGAATTCGCCTTCGATCAGCGCACGTTCACGTTCATCCACATGGCCGTCGGCCTTGGCTGCCGCCACCAGTGCCTTGAGGATCGCCTGGCTGTGCTGCTCAACCTGGGCCGGTGGCAGGCGGTCGAGGGTCTGAGGCTCGCCCTTCGGCGCATTCGCCTGCTGCGCCTGCCAGTTGCCATAGGCCTTGTAGGCAATCACGCCCAGCGCTGCCAGCCCGCCGTAGGTCAGGGCTTTTCCGCCAAACTTGCGGGCTTTTTTATTGCCCAGCAGCAGCCCCATGGCGCCCGCCGCCAGGGCCCCGCCACCGGCGCCGCCGAGCAGGCTGCCCAGCCCGCCACCGCCGAGCAAGCCGCCAAGGGCACCTTTGTCTTCCTGTTTACGCGAGTCGCCGGCCTTGTTTTGCAGCATGTCCTGACCGGATTTGAGCAACTGATCGAGCAATCCACGGGTGTTCATAAGGAGCCTCCAGGCACTTGGGTACGTAGGACTAATAGGCCCCCAGCGTAAAACCAAGTGCCAAAAAGCCCCGATCTAGAGTGCTTCCAGATGTAACGCCACGGCCTTTCGATTAAAACGATATACACTCGAACAAATCTATAAAAATACCCCACTGGTAATTCCAGCATGATGACCTTGCGTCAAATCCGGCACTTTATCGCCGTGGCCGAGACAGGCTCGATCTCCGCCGCCGCGCAGACCGCCTTCATTTCCCAGTCGACCCTGACCCTGGCGATCCAGCAACTGGAGCAGGAAATCGGCGTCAACCTGTTCAACCGCCACGCCAAGGGCATGACCCTGACCCACCAGGGCCACCAGTTCCTGCGCCAGGCGCACTTGATCCTCGCCACCGTCGACAACGCCAAACGCAGCCTGCAACAGAGCACCGACCAGGTCGCCGGGCAGTTGATCATCGGCGTGACCAGCCTGGTGGCCGGCTACTACCTCGCTGACCTGCTCACCCGCTTCCAGCGCGCCTACCCCAATGTGGAAATCCGCGTGATGGAAGACGAGCGCCCGTATATCGAGCATTTGCTGGTCAGCGGCGAAATCGATGTGGGTGTGCTGATCCTCTCCAACCTCGAAGACCGCCACGCCCTGCAGACCGAAGTGCTAACCCATTCGCCCCACCGCCTGTGGCTGCCGGCGCAGCACCCGCTGCTGGAACACGACAGCATCAACCTGGCCGACGTCGCCCGCGAGCCGCTGATCCAGCTGAACGTCGACGAAATGGGCCATAACGCCCAGCGCATGTGGGCCGGCGCCGGCCTGCAACCGCGCGTCACGTTGCGTACCGCCTCTACCGAAGCCGTGCGAAGCCTGGTGGCGGCAGGGCTTGGCGTGTCGATCCAGCCGGACATGACCTACCGCCCGTGGTCGCTGGAGGGGGACATCATTGAAGCGCGACCGATTGCCGACCTCAGCCAGACCCTCGACGTGGGCCTGGCCTGGCGCCGTGGCACTGCGCGACCGGCACTGGTAGCCCCGTTCCTGACGGTGGCCCGCGAACAGCCGCACCCACGCAAGCCATCTATTTAATCGAATGCTGCATTCAGTATTTAGTATTTGTTGACCTCGCGCCTGACCTCTAGTCTCTGCTTATCCCATAAGAGAAAGGTCAGGCGCTCGTAAGAGAACGCCCATGGCCATACAAGAAAAGAGATCGCGAAAAATGTCCGGCGCGCCCACCCCGCTGCTCACTGCGTTGCTGATCGACGGCGAACTGGTCCAGGGCCAGGGCTTTGCCGAGCCGATCCTCAACCCGGCCACCGGTGAAGTCCTCACCCAGATTGCCGAAGCCAGCACCGAACAGGTGGAAACCGCGATCCTCGCCGCCCACCGCGCCTTTGCCGGCTGGTCGCGCACCACGCCCCAACAACGTTCGAACATCCTGCTCGGCATCGCCGACGCCATCGAAAAACAAGCCGACTATTTAGCCCGCCTGGAATCCCTGAACTGCGGCAAGCCGTTGCACCTGGCGCGCCAGGATGACCTGAGCGCCACCGTCGACGTGTTTCGCTTTTTCGCCGGGGCCGTGCGCTGCCAGACCGGGCAACTGAGCGGCGAATACCTGCCGGGCTATACCAGCATGGTGCGCCGCGATCCTATCGGGGTGGTGGCGTCGATTGCGCCGTGGAACTACCCGTTGATGATGGCCGCGTGGAAAATTGCCCCAGCCCTGGCCGCCGGCAATACCCTGGTGTTCAAGCCGTCGGAACATACGCCGCTTTCGATCCTGGCCCTGGCCCCCGCCCTTAAAGAGCTGTTGCCGCGCGGCGTGATCAACATTCTGTGTGGCGGCGGCGAAGGCGTTGGCAGCCATCTGGTGAGCCACGCCAAAGTGCGCATGGTCTCGCTGACCGGCGATATCGTCACCGGGCAGAAGATCCTGCAAGCCGCGTCCAAAACCCTTAAACGTACGCACCTGGAACTGGGCGGCAAGGCCCCGGTGATCGTGTGCAACGATGCCGACCTGCAAGCCGTGGTCGAGGGCGTGCGCGCCTACGGTTATTACAACGCCGGCCAGGACTGCACCGCCGCGTGCCGCATCTACGCCCAGGCGGGTATCCACGACAAGTTGGTCGCCGAACTCGGCGCCGCCGTGAGCAGCCTGCGCTTTGCCGGCAAACGCGACGCCGACAACGAACTGGGCCCGCTGATCAGCACACGCCAGCGCGACCGCGTGGCCAGTTTTGTCGAACGCGCCCTCGGCCAGCCGCATATCGAACGCATCACCGGCGCCGCCGTGCATTCGGGCGCGGGCTTCTATTACCAGCCGACCCTGCTGGCCGGGTGCAAGCAGAACGATGAAATCGTGCAGCGCGAAGTGTTCGGCCCGGTGGTCACCGTGACCCGCTTCGACGAGCTGGAACAAGCCGTGGACTGGGCCAACGACTCCGAATACGGCCTGGCCTCGTCGGTGTGGACCCAGAACCTGGACAAGGCCATGCAAGTGGCCGCGCGCCTGCAATACGGCTGCACCTGGATCAACAGCCATTTCATGCTGGTCAGCGAAATGCCCCATGGCGGCTTGAAGCGCTCGGGGTACGGGAAAGATCTGTCCAGCGATTCGCTACAGGACTACAGCGTGGTGCGGCACATCATGGCCCGCCACGGCCAGCATCTTTAAAACAACAACTAAGCTCATGCGTTACGGCTTCACACACTGCCCCGACCATAATTAAAGAAGAGGGAATCCCCATGTCTGCGCACAAGACCGCACTGCTCAGTGCCCTGACCACCGCGCTGCTGGCCAGCGCCAGCCTCCAGGCCGCCGAACCGCTCAAGGCGGTCGGCGCCGGTGAAGGCCAACTGGATATCGTCGCCTGGCCCGGCTACATCGAACGTGGCGACAGCGACAAGGCCTACGACTGGGTCACCGGTTTCGAGAAGGAAACCGGCTGCAAGGTCAATGTGAAAACCGCCGCCACCTCTGACGAAATGGTCAGCCTGATGGCCAAGGGCGGGTACGACCTGGTCACCGCTTCGGGCGACGCATCGCTGCGCTTGATCGGTGGCAAGCGCGTGCAGCCGATCAACACGGCGCTGATCCCCAACTGGAAGAACATCGACCCGCGCCTCAAGGATGCACCGTGGTACGTGGTCGGCCAGCAAACCTATGGCACTCCGTACCAATGGGGTCCGAACGTGTTGATGTACAACACCAACGTGTTCAAGACCGCGCCGACTAGCTGGAATGTGATTTTCGACGCGCAGAACCTGCCGGACGGCAAGCCGAACAAAGGTCGCGTGCAGGCCTATGACGGCCCGATCTACATCGCCGACGCGGCGCTCTACCTCAAGAGCACCAAGCCGGAACTGGGCATCCAGAACCCTTATGAGCTGACCGAAACCCAGTACAAGGCCGTGCTTGAACTGTTGCGTGCCCAGCAGCCGTTAATCCACCGCTACTGGCACGACACCACCGTGCAAATGAGCGATTTCAAGAACGAAGGCGTGGTGGCCTCCAGCGCCTGGCCGTATCAGGTCAACGGCCTGGTCAACGAGAAGCAGCCGATTGCCTCGACCATTCCGAAGGAAGGCGCCACTGGTTGGGCGGACACCACCATGCTGCACACCGACGCCAAACACCCGAACTGCGCCTACAAGTGGATGGACTGGTCGCTGCAACCGAAAGTCCAGGGCGACGTCGCCGCCTGGTTCGGCTCGTTGCCGGCGGTACCAGCGGCCTGCAAGGAAAGCGAACTGCTGGGCGCCGAAGGCTGCAAGACCAACGGTTTCGACCAGTTCGACAAGATCGCTTTCTGGAAAACCCCGCAGGCTGAAGGCGGCAAGTTCGTGCCGTACAGCCGCTGGACCCAGGATTACATCGCGATCATGGGCGGCCGCTAGCTCCTGGCTCCCCGTGGAAGCTGGCTTCTGTGGGAGCTGGCTTGCCTGCGATGGCTTCACCTCGGTGTAACAGACACACCGAGGCGCCTGCATCGCGGGCAAGCCCGGCTCCCACAGAAAAGCACCCATAGTTGAGTTGCGAATACAGATTTTGTTTTTTCAGAAGTCCAGGCCGGGCCGCTGCGATGACCCGTGCCTTTTTGGAGCACCGCACCATGACGCTTGCAGTCCAATTCACCCACGTTTCCCGTCAGTTCGGCGAAGTGAAAGCCGTTGACCGGGTTTCCATCGATATCCAGGACGGCGAGTTCTTTTCCATGCTCGGCCCTTCCGGTTCCGGCAAGACCACGTGCCTGCGCCTGATTGCCGGTTTCGAGCAACCGAGCGCAGGCTCGATCCGTATTCATGGCGAGGAAGCCGCGGGCTTGCCGCCGTACCAGCGTGACGTGAACACCGTGTTCCAGGATTACGCGCTGTTCCCCCACATGAACGTGCGCGACAACGTGGCCTACGGCCTCAAGGTCAAGGGCATCGGCAAGACCGAGCGCCTGAACCGCGCCGAAGAAGCCCTCGGCATGGTCGCCCTCGGTGGCTACGGCGACCGCAAGCCGGTGCAGCTGTCTGGCGGCCAACGCCAACGGGTCGCCCTGGCCCGCGCGTTGGTCAATCGCCCACGCGTTCTGCTGCTGGATGAGCCGCTGGGCGCCCTCGACCTCAAGCTGCGTGAACAAATGCAGAGCGAGCTGAAAAAGCTGCAACGCCAGCTCGGCATCACCTTTATTTTTGTGACCCACGACCAGACCGAAGCGCTGTCGATGTCCGACCGCGTGGCCGTGTTCAACAAGGGCCGTATCGAGCAGGTCGACACCCCGCGCAACCTGTACATGAAGCCCGCCACCGCGTTTGTGGCCGAGTTCGTCGGCACCTCCAACGTGATTCGCGGCGAGCTGGCCCAACGCCTCAGCGGCAGCGCGCAAGCGTTCTCGATCCGCCCGGAACACGTGCGCTTTGCCGAAGGCGCGCTGGGCGCCGGCGAAGTGGAAGTCAGCGGCCTGCTGCATGACATCCAGTACCAAGGCAGCGCCACCCGCTATGAACTGAAACTGGAAAACGGCCAGGCGCTGAACATCAGCCAGGCCAACAACCAGTGGCTGGACACCAGCAGCGGCTACCAGGTGGGCCAGTCCATCACTGCACGCTGGGCACGGGAAGCAATGACGACCCTGACCGACAGCGCAGGCGAGGTGTGACATGAGCCTGGCCCTTTCCCAACCGCCGATGCGCAGGTTTTCCAACCTGCTGTACCGCAAGCCCAACCTGTACCTGGCGATGTTGCTGGTGCCGCCGCTGATATGGTTCGGCGCCATTTACCTGGGCTCGTTGCTGACCCTGCTGTGGCAAGGTTTCTACACCTTCGACGACTTCACCATGGCGGTCACGCCGGACCTGACCCTGGCCAACTTCGCCGCGCTGTTCCAGCCGTCGAACTTCGACATCATCGTGCGCACCTTGAGCATGGCGATCGTTGTATCGATCGCCAGCGCCGTGGTCGCCTTCCCGATCGCCTACTACATGGCGCGCTACACCACGGGCAAGACCAAGGCGTTTTTCTACATCGCAGTGATGATGCCGATGTGGGCCAGCTACATCGTCAAGGCCTACGCCTGGACCTTGCTGCTGGCAAAAGGCGGCGTGGCGCAGTGGTTCGTGCAGCACCTGGGCCTGGAGCCGGTGTTGCAGTTCGTGCTGGGCATTCCGGGTGTGGGCGGCAGCACCTTGAGCACTTCGCACCTGGGGCGGTTCATGGTGTTCGTCTACATCTGGCTGCCGTTCATGATTTTGCCGATCCAGGCCTCGCTGGAGCGTTTGCCGCCTTCACTGTTGCAAGCGTCGGCGGACCTCGGCGCCAAGCCGCGCCAAACCTTCATGCAGGTGATTCTGCCGCTGTCAGTGCCGGGGATTGCGGCCGGTTCGATCTTCACCTTCTCGCTGACCCTGGGCGACTTCATCGTGCCGCAGCTGGTCGGCCCGCCGGGTTACTTCGTCGGCGGCATGGTGTACGCCCAGCAAGGTGCCATCGGCAACATGCCCATGGCCGCGGCGTTCACCCTGGTGCCCATCGTGCTGATCGCGGTTTACCTCTCCATCGTCAAACGCCTGGGGGCCTTCGATGCACTCTGAGAAATCTTCGCTGGGTCTGAAGATCGCAGCCTGGGGCGGGTTGGTGTTCTTGCACTTCCCGATCCTGATCATCTTCCTCTACGCCTTCAACACCGAAGAAGCCGCGTTCAGCTTTCCGCCCCAGGGCTTCACCCTGAAGTGGTTCAGCGTGGCCTTCGCCCGGCCGGACGTGCTGGACGCGATCAAGTTGTCGCTGCAGATCGCGGCGATTGCCACGCTGATCGCCATGGTGCTCGGTACCCTGGCCTCAGCGGCGCTGTATCGCCGCGAGTTCTTCGGCAAACAAGGCGTGTCGCTGATGCTGATCCTGCCGATTGCATTGCCGGGGATCATCACCGGTATCGCGCTGCTGGCAACGTTCAAGACGCTGGGCATCGAGCCCGGGATGTTCACCATCATCGTCGGCCACGCGACGTTCTGCGTGGTGATCGTCTATAACAACGTGATCGCGCGTTTGCGCCGCACCTCCCACAGCCTGATCGAAGCCTCGATGGACCTGGGCGCCGACGGCTGGCAGACCTTCCGCTACATCATCATGCCCAACCTGGGCTCGGCACTGCTGGCCGGCGGCATGCTCGCCTTTGCGCTGTCGTTCGACGAAATCATCGTCACCACCTTCACCGCCGGCCACGAGCGCACCTTGCCGCTGTGGCTGCTCAACCAGCTGAGCCGCCCACGGGATGTGCCGGTGACCAACGTGGTGGCGATGCTGGTGATGCTGGTCACGATGTTCCCGATTCTCGGTGCCTATTACCTGACACGCGGCGGTGAAAGCGTGGCGGGGAGTGGCGGTAAATAACGGACAACACATAGCCACTGTTGAAACACGGTCATTGTAGGAGCCGGCTTGCCGGCGATCGCGGTGGGTCAATTGAAACCGCCATCGCTGGCAAGCCAGCTCCTACAGGTGAACCGGTTTCTTCAGGGAATTTTGAGGAGGATTGAACCATGCAAACCAAATTACTGATCAACGGCCAATTGGTCGCAGGCGAAGGCCCGGCCCAAGCCGTCTTCAACCCGGCACTCGGCCGTGTGCTGGTAGAAATCAACGAAGCCAGCGAAGCCCAGGTCGACGCCGCCGTGCGTGCTGCCGATGCGGCGTTTGAAAGCTGGTCGCAAACCGCGCCCAAGGACCGTTCGCTGCTGCTGCTGAAACTGGCGGACGTGATCGAAGCCCACGGCGAAGAGCTGGCCAAGCTGGAGTCGGACAACTGCGGCAAGCCCTACAACGCCGCGCTGAACGATGAGATCCCGGCAATTGCCGACGTGTTCCGCTTCTTCGCCGGTGCCAGCCGTTGCATGAGTGGCTCGGCCGGTGGGGAATACCTGCCGGGGCACACCTCGATGATCCGCCGCGACCCGGTGGGCGTGATCGCCTCCATCGCGCCGTGGAACTACCCCCTGATGATGGTCGCCTGGAAAATCGCCCCAGCCCTCGCAGCCGGTAATACCGTGGTGCTCAAACCGTCGGAACAAACCCCGCTGACCGCGCTGCGCATGGTCGAGTTGGCCGCTGAAATCTTCCCGGCCGGCGTCCTCAACCTGGTGTTCGGCCGTGGGCCCACCGTGGGCAGCCCGCTGGTGAACCACCCGAAAGTGCGCATGGTTTCGCTGACCGGCTCCATTGCCACCGGTGCGAACATCATCTCCAGCACCGCCGACAGCGTGAAGCGCATGCACATGGAACTGGGCGGCAAGGCGCCGGTGATCATCTTCAACGACGCGGACATCGACGCTGCCGTGGAAGGTATTCGCACCTTCGGTTTCTACAACGCCGGCCAGGATTGCACCGCGGCGTGCCGCATCTATGCCCAAGCCGATATCTACGACGCGTTTGTCGAGAAGCTTGGCGCAGCGGTCGCCAGCATCCAGTACGGCTTGCAGGATGATCCGGCCACCGAGTTGGGCCCGCTGATCACCGCGCAACACCGCGACCGCGTGGCCGGTTTTGTCGAGCGCGCGGTGGCGCAACCGCACATTCGCCTGGTCACCGGGGGCAAGGCGGTGGAAGGCAATGGCTTCTTCTTTGAACCCACTGTATTGGCCGATGCGCAGCAGGACGACGAAATCGTACGTCGCGAGGTGTTCGGGCCAGTGGTGTCGGTCACCAAGTTCAATGACGAAGCACAGGTGCTCGGCTGGGCCAACGATTCGGACTACGGTTTGGCGTCGTCCGTCTGGACCGCCGATGTCGGCCGTGCCCACCGCTTGGCCGCACGCCTGCAATACGGCTGCACGTGGGTGAATACCCACTTCATGCTCGTCAGCGAAATGCCTCACGGCGGTCAGAAACTGTCGGGTTATGGCAAAGACATGTCCATGTACGGGCTGGAGGACTACACCACCGTTCGCCATGTGATGTTCAAGCACTGACCCGCAAAACGCCCTTGTAGGAGCCGGCTTGCCGGCGATGAGGCCCTTGAGCCTTGTGGTGTTCTTGCGAATGCCATCGCCGGCAAGCCGGGCTCCTACGGGCTCACATAACAATAAAATTCAGGTTCTTCCCCATGGATATCACCCGCCGCGACTTCCTCAACGGCGTCGCCATTACCGTTGCCGCCGGCATGACCCCGCTGCAACTCTTGCAAGCCGCGCCCGATGGACGCTACTACCCTCCCGCCCTTACCGGCCTGCGCGGCAGCCATGTCGGCTCGTTCGAGGTGGCGCACCAGATGGGCTGGGAAAAGAAGGTGTTCGATACCGAGAAACTGCCGATCACCGAGGACTATGACCTGGTGGTGGTCGGCGGCGGCTTGAGCGGTTTGTCGGCGGCGTGGTTCTACCGCGAGAAGCACCCCAAGGCGAAGATCCTGATCCTGGAAAACCACGACGACTTCGGCGGCCACGCCAAGCGCAATGAATTCCAGGCCGGTGGCCGCATGATCATCGGCTACGGCGGCAGCGAGGCGTTCCAGTCGCCGAACCATCTCTACAGCAAGCAAGTGAATGGCCTGCTGAAAAAACTTGGCGTGAACATCAAGCGCTTTGAAACCGCCTTCGACCGCCAATTCTATCCGGGCCTGGGGCTGTCGCGCGGGGTGTTCTTCGACAAGGAAAACTTCGGCGAAGACAAGCTGGTGACCGGCGACCCCACGCCGATGGTGGCCGACGATATCGCGCCAGACCAACTGAACGCGCGCGCCCTCCGCGACTTCATCAATGACTTCCCATTGCCACAGGCCGATCGCCAGGCCTTGATCGAGCTGCACACGGCGCCAAAGGACTACCTGCCAGGCAAGACCGCCGAGGAAAAAGTCAGCTACCTCGCGGCCACCAGCTACCGGGATTTCCTGCTGAAAAACGTGGGCTTGTCGGAAGGTGCGGTGAAGTACTTCCAGAGCCGTACCAATGACTTCATGGCCCTGAGCATTGATGCCGTGGCGTCGGCTGACGCCTACAACGTGGGCTTCCCAGGCTTTGGCGGGATGAACCTGGCGCCGATCAGCGAAGAAGCCGCTGCGGAAATGGAAGAGCCCTACATCTATCACTTCCCGGATGGCAATGCGTCGGTGGCGCGCTTGCTGGTGCGCAGCCTGATCCCGGGTGTGGCGCCGGGGCACACCATGGACGATATCGTGCTGGCGGCCTTTGACTACGCCAAGCTGGACCAGCCCAAGGCGCCCGTGCGGTTGCGCTTGAACAGCACCGCCGTCAGCGTGCGCAACGTCGGCGATGGCGTGCATATCGGCTACAGCCGTGGTGGGCAACTCGCACAGGTGCGCGGCAAACGCTGCATCCTGGCCTGCTACAACATGATGATCCCCTACCTGCTCAAGGATTTGCCGGCGCCCCAGGCCCAAGCCCTGAGCCAGAACGTGAAATACCCGCTGGTGTACACCAAGGTGGTGATCCGCAATTGGCAGTCGTTCCAGAAACTGGGGGTGCATGAAATTTACGCGGCGACCCAGCCCTACAGCCGGATCAAGCTGGATTACCCGGTGAGCATGGGCGGCTACGACCACCCCCGCGACCCGACGCAGCCGATCGGCTTGCACATGGTCTACGTGCCCACCAGCCCCAACAGCGGCATGAACGCCCGTGACCAGGCCCGCGCCGGGCGGGGCAAGTTATATGGGCAGACCTTCGAGCAACTGGAAGCACAGCTGCGCGACCAGTTGCAGCGCATGCTGGGCCCGGGCGGTTTCAACCATGAGCGCGATATTCTGGCGATCACTGTCAACCGCTGGTCACACGGTTATGCGAGCTTCTCCAACAGTTTGTATGACGATGCGGATCAGACCGAAGCGTGGATGAAACTGGCGAAAAAACCGCTGGGGCATGTGAGCATCGCCAACTCGGATGCCGCATGGAGCGCGTATGCCCATGCGGCGATTGATGAGGCTTACCGGGCAGTCGGCGAAATCGCCTAACCCTTGTAGGAGCCGGCTTGCCGGCGATGGCGACCTTGAATGTTGCGCTGACGTCAAGGGCCTCATCGCCGGCAAGCCGGCTCCTACAGTGGAATTGTGTCAGTTGGAAATGTCTTGTCGCACTTGCAACGCCATCGTCCCGCCATCAATCATTTTTCCTACGTCACCGAACCGCTTAAGCTATCCGGCGTCTGTTTATTGTTCGTTGCGTTTGGTCGAAGGCATGTCCGAACCGTAATTTCTGATCCAGTACGTGCCAGGAACGGCGCAGGATTTGCTCACGACAGGTTGTCTCTATGCACCGCAGGAATTTGCTCAAAGCGTCCATGGCCATTGCGGCTTACACCGGTTTATCGGCCAGCGGCCTGCTCGCTGCGCAAGCCTGGGCCGGCAACCGCGCCGCCGACGGCAAGGCCATCGCTTTCGATTTTGAATCGCTCAAGGCCCAGGCCAAGCAACTGGCCGGCACGCCTTACAAAGACACCAAACAGGTGCTGCCGCCGACCCTGGCGACCATGACCCCGCAGAATTTCAACGCCATCGGCTACGACGGCAAACACTCGCTGTGGAAGGAATTGAACGGCCAACTGGACGTGCAGTTCTTCCACGTCGGCATGGGCTTCAAGACGCCGGTGCGCATGCACAGCGTCGACCCCAAGACCCGTGAAGCCCGCGAGGTGCATTTCCGCCCGTCGCTGTTCAACTATGAAAAAACCACCGTCGACACCAAGCAACTGACGGGCGACCTGGGTTTCTCCGGCTTCAAGCTGTTCAAGGCGCCTGAGCTGGACCGCCATGACGTGCTGTCGTTTCTGGGTGCCAGCTACTTCCGCGCGGTGGATTCCACCGGCCAGTACGGCCTTTCTGCCCGTGGCCTGGCCATCGATACCTACGCGAAAAAACGCGAGGAATTCCCCGACTTCACGCAGTTCTGGTTCGAAACCCCGGACAAGGACGCGACCCGCTTTGTGGTCTACGCCCTGCTCGACTCGCCAAGCGCCACCGGTGCCTACCGCTTCGACATCGACTGCCAGGCCAGCCAGGTGGTGATGGCCATCGACGCGCACATCAATGCGCGTACCGCCATCGAACAACTGGGCATCGCGCCGATGACCAGCATGTTCAGCTGTGGCACCCATGAACGCCGCATGTGCGACACCATCCACCCGCAGATCCACGATTCCGACCGCCTGGCCATGTGGCGCGGCAACGGCGAGTGGATCTGCCGCCCGCTCAACAACCCGGCCAAACTGCAGTTCAACGCCTTTGCCGACAAAGACCCGAAAGGCTTTGGCCTGGTGCAGACCGACCACGAATTCGCCAGCTACCAGGACACCGTGGACTGGTACAGCAAGCGCCCAAGCCTGTGGGTCGAACCGACGACGGCGTGGGGCGAAGGCTCGATCGACCTGCTGGAAATCCCGACGACTGGCGAAACCCTGGACAACATCGTGGCCTTCTGGACTCCGAAAACGCCGGTAGCTGCCGGTGATTCGCTGAACTACGGCTACAAGCTGTACTGGAGCGCCCTGCCGCCTGTGAGCACGCCGCTGGCACAGGTCGATGCAACCCGTTCCGGCATGGGTGGCTTTACCGAAGGTTGGGCACCGGGCGAACACTACCCTGAGGTGTGGGCACGTCGCTTTGCCGTGGACTTCAAGGGGGGCGGCCTCGACCGCCTGCCGGCCGGCACCGGGATTGAGCCGGTAGTGACCTGCTCCCACGGCCAGGTGAAGGATTTCAGCGTGCTGGTGCTCGACAACATCAAGGGCTACCGCATCCTGTTCGACTGGTACCCGACCAGCGACAGCGTGGAACCGGTGGAACTGCGGCTGTTCATCCGCACCCAGGACCGCACCTTGAGCGAGACCTGGCTGTATCAATACTTCCCGCCGGCGCCAGAAGCACGTAAGTACACCTGATACCCCCTTGTAGGAGCTGGCTTGCCAGCGATGCAGACACCTCGGTTTCTCGGCTGTACCGAGGCGATGCTATCGCGGGCAAGCCCGCTCCCACAGTGATGCCCCTTCATCTAGAACCGCGAAACACTCTTCATCGCCCCAATCAAATAGCGCATCGCCACCTGATCGTTTTCGGTCAACGCCCGGTACTGCGCCAGCAATTCAGCTTCATCGGAACTCAGCCTTCGCCCCCACAACGACAACCTGCGACCCACATAAGCCGCCACCGCACCCGCTACACCATAGGACTTGGCCATGGACCGTTACTCCTGATATCGATCAAATACTGTCGGTGCCCATCACCCGCCTCCCGCAAAGCGCAATGCCTGCGTGAACAAACCGACTGACTCCCTGGGCCAGAAATCAGACTTACCCTAAGCGTAGAAACTATCTCGCCAGACGTGGGATTTTTTTAGAGTATTAACTTAAAAAAATTCAGCGGTAACAAAGGCCTACAGCCCTTTCTCACGCAATGGCCGATACAGGTGAATGTCGTGGGGTTCCTGTGCAAACAGTCCGGGGTCGGGGTGTTGCAGCCTCTGGCAGCCATGACGCAGGTAAAAGTCCACGGTATTGCGCGACTCAGTAGCCGATACATACAGGCCATCGATGCCAGCCTTTCGCCCCTGCTCACACGCCAGGGCAAACAACCGCCCTCCCAGCCCGCACCCTCGCGCCCGATGGCTGACGTGCAGGAACTTCAACTGCTGCAGGAGCAGGCCCTGGTTGTGGATGGGGCGATTGTCCACCACCACTGCAGCCACCAGGGTTGGCCCGTCGAACACACCCCATAACCACCCGCCCCGCTCAAGGCAGGCGAGCAGTGCAATGGCGTCCTGTTCAGCCTCGCCTTCGGGCCAGCCGCGCATGTCGTGAAAGTCGGGGTACAGCACCAGCTCGCCGTCCTCGACGCGGTAGCACTCGTGTACAAGTTCCGTGCGGTCGATGGTGGCCAACAAAGGGATATCGTTTTTAGTTAACGCTCGTTCGACCGACATGGTGGCCTCCTGCTTTTGAGCGCCAAGCATCGGGGTTGCGTGAACCGCGGGCAAGAAAAAACCCACCGGGCCAGGGTGGGTTTGTATTAAGCGACTGTAGGATCAATCCCTGAGATCGGACTCGTGAATCGGCTGGTCGCGATGGGTCGCCCGTTGGTACTGCGCTGGCCAGATGGCCTTGCGCCCGCCCAGGTCGTCGTCAGCATGCAGCGGCCAGTATGGGTCTCGCAGCAGTTCACGAGCCAGGAAAATGATATCGGCCTGGCACGTGCGCAGGATGTGCTCGGCCTGGGCCGGCTCGGTGATCATGCCGACGGTTCCGGTGGCCATGCCGGACTCCTTGCGCACACGCTCGGCGAAGCGCGTCTGGTAGCCGGGGCCGGTGGGGATCTCGGCGTTGGCGGCGGTGCCACCGGAGGACACGTCGATCAGGTCCACGCCCAAGTCCTTCAGGCGGCGTGCCAGCTCCACCGTTTCGTCGGGGTTCCAGCCGTCTTCCACCCAGTCGGTGGCCGATACGCGCACGAACAACGGCAGCTCCTGGGGCCAGACGTCGCGCACGGCCTTCGTCACTTCCAGCACCAGGCGGATGCGGTTTTTAAAGGAGCCGCCATATTGATCCTGGCGCTGGTTACTGATGGGCGAGAGGAATTGATGCAACAGGTAACCGTGGGCCGCGTGGATCTCCACCACTTCGAAACCCGCCGTGAGTGCGCGTTTGGCGGCGGCGACAAAGTCGGCGATCACCTGCTGGATCTGCGCTTCATCGAGTGGCTTGGGCTGTGTGTGGTTGGGGTCAAAGGCAATCGGTGACGGCCCTACCGGCACCCAGCCGCCGTCTTCAGGCTTGACGCTGCCATGCTTGCCGATCCAGGGCCGATGGGTGCTGGCCTTGCGCCCGGCGTGGGCCAGTTGAATACCTGCGACCGCCCCCTGGGCCGCGATAAACCGGGTGATGCGTTGCAGTGGTTCGATCTGTGCGTCGTTCCACAGGCCCAGGTCCTGGGCGGTGATGCGGCCATCGGCGGTCACGGCGGTGGCTTCGGTGAAAATCAGCCCGGCGCCCCCCACCGCGCGACTGCCCAAGTGGACTAGGTGCCAGTCATTGGCCAGGCCATCATCCGCAGAGTACTGGCACATCGGCGAGACGGCGATGCGGTTGAGCAGGGTCAATTGACGGAGGGTATAGGGTTCGAGCAGCTGACTCATGGCGCACCTCTTCTGGGTTCTATGGGCACTCAACGGTGCTTAGAGCCTAGTCGACAACGCGCGATTGCACAGGGTTCAGAATGGAACACGGGAGCCGATTGCCGGCTCCCGTCTTGCAGCCGCTTACATTTCGACCTGGGTGCCCAGCTCGATCACGCGGTTGACCGGTAGCTTGAAGAAACGCAGGTTGCCGTTGGCGTTCTTCAACATAAACGCGAACAACGCCTCGCGCCAGCGCGCCATGCCCTTGATCCGGGAGGCGATGACGGTCTCACGGCTAAGGAAGTAGGTGGTGCGCATCGGGCTGAAGTCCAGATCGTCCAGATGGCACAGCTTCAGGGCTTCGGGCACGTCCGGCTCGTCGGCAAAACCAAAGTGCAGGATCACCCGGAAGAAGCCTTCGCCGTAGGCATCCACTTCGAAGCGACGCGAGGTGGGCACACGGGGAATGTCTTCGTAGACCACCGTCAGCATCACCACTTGCTCATGCAACACCTGGTTGTGCAGCAGGTTGTGCAACAGCGCGTGGGGCACCGCGTCAGGCCGCGCGGTGAGGAACACGGCGGTGCCTTGCACACGGTGCGGCGGCTGCACGCGGATACTGCCAATAAAGATCGGCAGCGGCAGGCCGCCTTCGTCGAGGCGATCCACCAGCAATTGCTTGCCGCGCTTCCAGGTGGTCATCAGCACGAACAACACGATCCCCGCCAATACCGGGAAGGCACCGCCCTGGATGATTTTCGGCACGTTGGCGGCAAAATACAGGCCGTCGACCAACAGGCAGCAAACCAGTACCGGCACCGCCAGGATCGGCGGCCATTTCCACAGCAGCAACATCACCGCCGACACCAGGATGGTGGTCATCAGCATGGTGCCGGTCACCGCCACGCCGTAGGCCGAGGCCAGGGCGTTGGAGGACTCGAAGCCCAGCACCAGCAGGATCACGCCGACCATCAGCGACCAGTTCACCGCCCCGATATAGATCTGGCCCTGCTCGGCGCTGGAGGTGTGCTGGATGTGCATGCGCGGGATGTAGCCCAACTGGATCGCCTGGCGCGTCAACGAGAACGCACCGGAAATCACCGCCTGGGACGCAATCACGGTCGCCAGGGTGGACAGCACCACCAGCGGGATCAACGCCCAGCTCGGCGCCAGCAGGTAGAACGGGTTGCGCGCCGCTTCCGGATCGCCCAGCAGCATGGCACCCTGGCCGAAATAGTTCAGCACCAGCGCCGGCAGCACCAGCATGAACCAGGCGCGGGCGATGGGCTTGCGGCCAAAGTGGCCCATGTCGGCGTACAACGCCTCGGCCCCGGTCAATGCCAGGACCACGGCGCCGAGAATGGCCACGCCAATCCCCGGGTGGGCCTGGAAGAAACGCACGCCCCACAGCGGGTTCAACGCGCTGAGCACTTCAGGGTGCAGCGTGATGCCATACACCCCCAGGCCGCCCAGCACCAGGAACCAGGTCACCATCACCGGCCCGAACAGCTTGCCGATGCGGTCGGTGCCGTGTTTCTGGATCAGAAACAACGCCACCAGCACGATCAACGCGATGGGCACGACCCATTTTTCAAGGCCGTCGAACGCCAACTCCAGGCCTTCGATGGCCGACAACACGGAAATGGCCGGGGTGATCATACTGTCGCCGTAGAACAGCGCCGCACCGCACAACCCGCACACCACGAGGAAACTGCGCAGCTTCTTGCGCTCCCCTGCCGCCCGACGTGCCAGTGCCGTCAGGGCCATGATGCCGCCCTCGCCCTGGTTGTCGGCGCGCAGCACGAACAGCATGTACTTGATCGATACGACCCAGATCAGCGACCAGAAGATCAGCGCGAGGATCCCCAGCACCCCATCATGGTTGACCTGAACCCCGTAACCGCCAGTGAACACTTCTTTTAGGGTATAGAGCGGGCTGGTACCGATATCGCCGTAAACCACCCCGACCGCCGCCACCAGCATGCCAATCGGCTTTGCGTTGGAATGCTCGGCACCTGCTGCCTGACTACTTGCCTGACCCATCAACCACTCCTGCCCTTTGACCTGAGGTCTTTTATAAACAGCGCGTCTAAGCTGACCCTAGCATGCGCTGTTTTACTTCTCGTAACAGACGTTTTATTGACCTTGGCGTTTTACCTGTGGGCAACGGCGCGAAGCATAGCGCAGCACTCGTCGTATTTCCCTGCTCACGTGATTTGGGTGTCGTTTTAGGCAATCAGTCATAGATGACAAGGCCATTTGCAGCCTTTTTGCCTGCATTGATCACATTTATCGCCGACCGTATATTTTCGGCCCGGCTCAGTAGTGCTGCCTTGGTGGTGTAGAGGGGAAGTTCCTGATTGGCTTGCCTGATCAATAAAGCGCCCCCTATAGGCATGCGGTCGATATAGAAACTCAATCATCGACTTGTCTCTTTTAAGGTACATTCCTCATGTACGAAGTGAAACACGTGCTGTCAGCCAATGGCGTGGATATCTACCAAGCTTGGCTGGACACTGTGCAAGACACTCGTTCAAAAGCAAGAATCACCCTCCGAGTGGATCGAGCCTCCCTTGGTCACTTTGGCGTAACTGAATCGGTAGGTGATGGTGTTTTTGAGATGAAGCTCGATTTCGGACCTGGGTTTCGCGTGTATTACGCAATCCAGAATCGGAACATTGTCTTCCTGCTGGGCGGTGGCTCAAAAGCCAGACAACAGAGCGACATCAATCAGGCCAAGGTTCTCTGGAAATCTTACAAGGTGCAGCAAAAATGACCATTCGTACTCGCTCTCATGAAGATAGCGTTCTTGAAATGCTCAGAGACGACGAAGCATTTGCTCTCGAATATCTTTCTGTCGCGCTGGAGGAAATCGATGAAGCCGGTGGTGAAGACGCTTTTCTCGTCGCTGTTCGTCGAGTAGCGGAAGCGCGTGGCGGAATGCTCAGCCTCTCGCAAAACACGGGCCTCAATAGGGCGAATCTCTACAGATCGATTGCCGTTGGCGGCGACCCAAAGCTCTCCACCCTGCTGAAGGTACTTCAGGCATTAGGCGTGGGCATGTCTAAAGTTGTATCGCATCGCGCAGAGCAAGACGCCCGGGCGTAAGGACGTGTAAGGGCTGTGTGAATTCCCCCACACAGCACTCGTCGTATTTCCCTGCATAAAGCTGGTCAAGTGCGTTGCCCGTCGCTAGAATTGCGCACTTTTTGATCAGAGGCGCACCAAGCGCCCGTCTACCGCCTTGTCGTGCCCGACTGGCGGCGTCATTCAATACCGAGGTTAGACATGTCCACCACTCCCGCGACGGCCAATCCCAAGGTCGGCTTTGTATCCCTGGGCTGCCCCAAGGCCCTGGTCGATTCCGAACGCATCCTTACGCAATTGCGTATGGAAGGCTACGACGTCGTGTCCACTTACCAGGACGCGGACGTGGTGGTGGTCAACACCTGCGGCTTCATCGACTCGGCCAAGGCTGAGTCCCTGGAAGTGATCGGCGAAGCGATCAAGGAAAACGGCAAGGTCATCGTGACCGGTTGCATGGGTGTGGAAGAAGGCAATATCCGCAACGTGCACCCAAGCGTGCTGGCCGTGACCGGCCCGCAGCAGTACGAGCAGGTGGTCAACGCCGTGCACGAAGTGGTGCCACCGCGCCAGGATCACAACCCGCTGATCGACCTGGTGCCGCCGCAAGGCATCAAGCTGACCCCGCGTCACTACGCGTACTTGAAGATTTCCGAAGGCTGCAACCACAGCTGCAGCTTCTGCATCATCCCGTCGATGCGCGGCAAGCTGGTCAGCCGCCCGGTGGGTGACGTGCTGGACGAGGCCCAGCGCCTGGTCAAATCCGGTGTGAAAGAGCTACTGGTGATCTCCCAGGACACCAGCGCCTACGGCGTCGACGTCAAATACCGCACCGGTTTCTGGAACGGCGCGCCGGTGAAAACCCGCATGACCGAACTGTGCGAAGCCTTGAGCAGCCTGGGCGTGTGGGTGCGCCTGCACTACGTGTACCCGTACCCGCACGTGGACGAGCTGATCCCGCTGATGGCCGCCGGCAAGATCCTGCCGTACCTGGACATCCCGTTCCAGCACGCCAGCCCGAAAGTCCTGAAAGCCATGAAGCGCCCGGCCTTTGAAGACAAGACCCTGGCGCGCATCAAGAACTGGCGCGAGATCTGCCCGGAGCTGATCATCCGTTCCACCTTCATCGTCGGCTTCCCTGGCGAAACCGAAGAAGACTTCCAGTACCTGCTGGATTGGCTGACCGAAGCCCAACTGGACCGCGTCGGCTGCTTCCAGTACTCGCCGGTGGAAGGCGCGCCGGCCAACCTGCTGGACCTGGCCGTGGTGCCGGACGACGTCAAGCAAGACCGCTGGGAGCGTTTCATGGCGCACCAGCAAGCGATCAGCTCGGCGCGCCTGCAACTGCGCATCGGCAAGGAAATCGAAGTGCTGATCGACGAAGTCGACGAGCAAGGCGCCGTTGGCCGTTGCTTCTTCGACGCGCCGGAAATCGACGGTAACGTGTTCATCGACGATGCCAGCGGTTTGAAGCCAGGTGACAAGGTGTGGTGCACCGTGACCGACGCCGACGAGTACGACTTGTGGGCTGAAAAGCGCGACTGAATCGCGCCTGCGTAATAATTTGAAAAAGCCCCGCCTCTGGACAAGATGCGGGGCTTTTTTCGGTCTATCGTTTGCCCATCGGCGCCATTCATCGGCAAGGGGCAGCGGGCATGCGTCAACGTTCGGTTATCCACACACCTAAAACCAGCGACTATGCGGAGCTGGCGCGCCTTTGGGAGGCCTCGGTGCGGGCGACCCATGACTTTCTGCCAGACAGTTACATCCTGTTGTTGAAAAACCTGGTGCTGACCCGCTATCTGGATGCCGTGATGCTGATCTGTACGAAGGACGCGCGTCAGAACATTACCGGGTTTGCCGGGGTGGCGGCGGGCAAGGTCGAGATGCTGTTTATTGATCCGCAGCACCGGGGTGAAGGTCTGGGCCGGCAATTGCTGAGGTATGCGATCGAGCATTTGAACGCCGATGAGCTGGATGTGAACGAACAGAACCCCCAGGCGCTTGGTTTCTACTTCAAGCAGGGGTTCGAGGTTATCGGGCGTACGGAGCATGATGGCCTCGGCCAGCCTTACCCACTGCTGCACATGCGCTTGCGCGCTTCTGTAGGAGCTGGCTTGCCGGCGATGCAGGCACCTCGGTCTGCCTGATGTACCGCGTGGAGGCAATCGCAGGCAAGCCAGCTCCCAGCAAAGCCAGAGCCCCCACAAAAAACACCCGCACTGAAATGGAGCCGGGATTAACCGGCGCCAGGCAGGTACAATAGCCGCCCCCTTTTGTTACGGCCCTTGTCATGACTGACCCCATACGCCTCTCCAAACGCCTTATCGAACTGGTCGGTTGCTCCCGTCGGGAGGCTGAGCTGTTCATCGAAGGCGGCTGGGTCTCGGTGGACGGTGAAGTGATCGACGAGCCGCAGTTCAAGGTCACCACCCAGAAGGTCGAGCTGGACCCGGAGGCCAAGGCCACCGCGCCGGAGCCGGTGACCCTCCTGCTGCACGCGCCAGCTGGCGTGGACGCCGAAACGGCCTTGGCCTCGATCTGCGCCGACACCCTCTCCGAAGAACACCGCTTCGGCAAGCGCCCGCTCAAGGGCCACTTCCTGCGCCTGACCGCCAGCGCCGACCTGCAAGCCAAGGCCAGCGGCCTGTTGGTGTTCACCCAGGATTGGAAGATTCTGCGCAAGTTGACCGCCGATGCCGCCAAGATCGAGCAGGAATATGTGGTAGAGGTCGAAGGCGACATGGTTGCCCACGGCCTCAACCGCCTGAACCACGGCCTGACCTACAAAGGCAAAGAGCTGCCGCCCGTCAAAGCCAGCTGGCAGAACGAAAACCGCCTGCGCTTTGCGATGAAAAACCCGCAGCCCGGCGTGATCGCCCTGTTCTGCGAAGCGGTTGGCCTCAAAGTCATCGCCATCCGCCGTATTCGTATCGGCGGCGTGTCCATCGGCAAGGTGCCGGTCGGCCAATGGCGTTACCTGTCCGGCAAAGAGAAGTTCTAAGCCGCTACCCTTTTTCTCGACACTGCCGGATTTGAGCGGTGTCCTCAGTTGAATACCAGGATTGCCCACCATGATTCACAACGACGTACTGCGCAGCGTGCGCTACATGCTCGACATCAGCGACAACAAGATGGTCGAGATCATCAAGCTCGGCGGCATGGACGTGACCAAGGACGATCTGCTGACCTACCTCAAGAAAGACGAGGAAGAAGGCTTCGTGTTCTGCCCGGATGAAGTCATGGCGCACTTCCTCGATGGCCTGGTGATCTTCAAGCGCGGCAAGGACGAAAGCCGTCCGCCGCAGCCGATCGAGACGCCGGTGACCAACAACATCATCCTTAAGAAACTGCGCGTGGCCTTCGAACTGAAGGAAGACGACATGCACGCCATCCTCAAGGCCGCCGAGTTCCCGGTGTCCAAGCCGGAGCTGAGCGCACTGTTCCGCAAATTCGGCCACACCAACTACCGCCCGTGCGGCGACCAGTTGCTGCGCAACTTCCTCAAGGGCCTGACCCTGCGGGTTCGCACCTAAGCCATGAGCTACAACGTCTCTCCCGTCGGTTTCGTGCGTTCCTGCTTCAAGGAGAAGTTCGCCATCCCGCGCCAACCGCAACTGGCGCCCGCCGCCCGTGGCGTACTGGAGCTGGTGGCGCCGTTCGACGGCGGCGAGGCGGTGCAGGGCCTGGAGCAGGTCAGCCATGTGTGGCTGTTGTTTTTGTTCCACCAGGCCCTGGAAGACAAGCCTCGCCTGAAAGTGCGCCCGCCCCGCCTGGGCGGCAATGCATCCATGGGCGTGTTCGCCACCCGCGCCACCCACCGACCCAACGGCATCGGCCAGTCGGTGGTGAAGCTGGACAAGGTGGAACCCGGCAAGCTGTGGATTTCCGGGATCGACTTGCTCGATGGCACGCCGGTGCTGGATATCAAGCCGTACGTGCCGTATGCCGACATTGTCGACATCGCCACCAACGGCATCGCCAGCGCCGCGCCACAACTGATTCCGGTGCAATGGCTGAAGACCGCCCTGCAACAGGCACAAAGCCACGCCGAACGCCTTGGCGAACCCTTGGTGGCGTTGATTGATCAATGCCTGGCGCAGGACCCACGGCCGGCGTACCAGACACCAGGGCCGGAGCGTGAATACGGCGCGCAGTTCTGGGATGTGGATGTGCGCTGGCACTATCCCGAGGCTGGGGTGATTTGTGTGTTGGAAGTGCTCGCGGCGAAATAAACGCTGAAACGACTGTGGGAGCTGCTTGTGTGGGAGCTGGCTTGTCGGATCGCCGCACCGCTGCGATAGCATCACCTCGGTTCAACTGAATGACCGCGGCGTCTGCATCGCAGGCAAGCCAGCTCCCACACAAGCCAGCTCCCACAATTTTTTGTATCGGTGTTTATTTTTCGACGAATGCGCGCTCGATCAGGTAGTCACCCGGCTCACGCATCCGTGGCGAAACCTTCAGGCCGAAGCTGTTCAGCACTTCGCTGGTTTCGTCCAGCATGCTTGGGCTGCCGCACAGCATGGCGCGGTCGTCTTCAGGGTTGATCGGCGGCAGACCGATGTCGCTGAACAGCTTGCCGCTGCGCATCAGGTCGGTCAGGCGGCCTTCGTTTTCGAACGGCTCGCGGGTCACGGTCGGGTAGTAGATCAACTTGTCACGCAGGGCCTCGCCGAAGAATTCGTTCTGTGGCAGGTGCTCGGTGATGAACTCGCGGTAGGCGACTTCGTTGACGTAACGCACGCCGTGGCACAGGATCACTTTTTCAAAGCGCTCGTAGGTTTCCGGGTCCTGGATCACGCTCATGAACGGCGCCAGCCCAGTACCGGTGCTGAGCAAGTACAGGTGCTTGCCCGGCTTCAAATCGTCAAGCACCAGGGTGCCTGTCGGTTTTTTGCTGATGATGATCTCGTCGCCTTCCTTTAAGTGCTGCAATTGGGAAGTCAGCGGGCCATCCGGGACCTTGATGCTGAAGAACTCCAGATGCTCTTCCCAGTTCGGGCTGGCAATGGAGTAAGCACGCATGAGCGGGCGGCCGTTGGGCTGTTGCAGGCCGATCATCACGAACTGACCGTTCTCGAAGCGCAGGCCCGGATCGCGGGTGCACTTGAAGCTGAACAGAGTGTCGTTCCAGTGATGAACACTGAGGACACGCTCGTGGTTCATGTTGCTCATGTACGGGGGACTCCTGGAAATGGGTCTGCGCCAAAGATGGGATGCGCAATTGCACAGCATTCTAATGGCGGCGACAATATCTGTTAACTGGATTATTAAGATAAGGGTTATCGGTTATATCGATATGCGATTTACTCTCCGTCAACTGCAAGTTTTCGTCGCCGTCGCCCAGCAGGAAAGCGTCTCCCGCGCTGCTGGCCTTCTGGCCTTATCTCAATCCGCCGCCAGCACCTCGATCACCGAGCTGGAGCGTCAATCCAGCTGCCAATTATTTGACCGCGCGGGCAAACGCCTGAGCCTCAACGCCCTCGGCCATCAGCTGTTACCCCAGGCGGTGGCGCTGCTGGACCAGGCCAAGGAGATCGAGGACCTGCTCAACGGCAAGTCCGGCTTCGGTTCCCTGGCAGTCGGCGCCACGCTGACCATCGGCAATTACCTGGCGACCCTGCTGATCGGCAGTTTCATGCAGCAGCACCCCGAGAGCCAAGTGAAGCTGCATGTGCAGAACACTGCCCATATCGTGCACCAGGTGGCGCACTACGAAATTGACCTGGGTCTAATCGAAGGTGACTGCAGCCACCCGGACATCGAAGTACAAACCTGGGTGGAGGACGAGCTGGTGGTGTTCTGCGCGCCGCAGCATCACCTGGCCAAACGTGGCGTGGCGAGCATGGACGAGTTGACGCATGAGGCGTGGATCCTGCGGGAACAAGGCTCGGGCACGCGCCTGACGTTTGACCAAGCCATGCGCCATCACCGCAGCGCGCTGAATATCCGCCTGGAGCTGGAACACACCGAAGCGATCAAGCGGGCGGTGGAGTCAGGCTTGGGGATTGGTTGCATCTCCCGGCTGGCGCTGCGAGATGCATTCCGCCGTGGCAGCCTGGTGCCGGTGGAAACCCCGGACCTGGACCTGGCCCGGCAGTTCTACTTCATCTGGCATAAACAGAAGTACCAGACCTCGGCGATGCGTGAGTTCCTGGAGCTGTGCCGCGCCTTTACCGCCGGGGTTCAGCGCAGCGACGAAATCGTGCTGCCGAGCATTGCCTGAGGCTTAGATCAGGATGACGGCCCACACCAGGGTGATCATGGTCAGGGCCACAAATTGTGCGGCGCTGCCCATGTCCTTTGCGTTCTTGGACAAGGGGTGGCGGTCCAGGGAAATACGGTCGATCGCCGCTTCCACCGCCGAGTTGAGCAGCTCGACGATCAGGGCCAGCAGGCACACCGCGATGAGCAACGCGCGCTCGACGCGACTGACGTGCAGGAAAAAGCTCAGCGGGATCAGGATGACGTTCAGCAACACCAACTGACGAAATGCCGCCTCGCCGGTGAAAGCCGCACGCAGACCATCCAGGGAATAGCCCCCTGCGTTGAAGATACGTTTGATACCGGTTTGACCCTTGAAAGGCGACATAGATGTAGGCAACTGAACCAAAGGAGTGGGGAAACTAGTTCACGCAAAGTCAAAAAAGCGTGAACCGGTGACATCTTAATGCTGCGAAATTGACTCAAGTTGTTGCAAGAGCAGCGCCGCCTGGGTGCGCGTGCGTACGCCGAGCTTGCGGAAGATCGCCGTCACGTGGGCCTTGATGGTCGCTTCCGACACGTTCAACTCGTAGGCAATCTGCTTGTTCAACAAGCCTTCGCACACCATGGTGAGCACGCGGAACTGCTGGGGCGTGAGGCTGGCCAGGCCATCACGAGCGGCCTTGGCTTCGTCGGACACATTGATTTCTTCAAACGCCTGGGGCGGCCAGGACACGTCGCCGTCGAGCACCGTGCGCACGGCGTTCTGGATATCTTCCATGGCGCTGGACTTTGGAATGAAACCGCTGGCGCCAAACTCCTTGGAGCGCACCACCACGTCGGCCTCTTCCTGGGCCGAGACCATTACCACGGGGATCTGCGGGTATTGACCGCGCAGCAGCACCAGCCCGGAAAAACCGTAGGCACCGGGCATGTTGAGGTCGAGCAGCACCAGGTCCCAGTCGGATTTTTCGGTGAGGCGGGCTTCCAGCTCGGCAATGCTGGCCACTTCGACCAGGCGCACGTCCGGGCCGAGGCCCAGGGTCACCGCCTGGTGCAGCGCACTGCGAAACAGCGGGTGGTCATCGGCTATCAGGATGTCGTATGTGGCCATTGATTAAATGATCCTGTTTTTTATGGGAGCCCTGATGGGTTCAGGGTTCGCCAGTACACAAGGCGACGGCCAGGCAGCCATCGCCACAGGGCACACTCAGCGTCAAAAACACCTGGAACGACGCTGAAAATTCACGGTTACGCCCCAATCGGCGCCCAGCATGCCCAGCGTAGCCTGGGGGGTCAAGCACTACGCCCGTGGGCATTTTAGCGGGTTACCGGTTTGCGGTGCCATCATGCAAACGTCGTCTGGTTATACCGCCGGGATATAGGGTGCAAGACGAGTATGGACGATGTCCGCAGGGTCCAGCGGCAGTTGGAACTTGGCCGCCAGGTAGTGGGTGCTGAACACATCAAGGTAGGCATCCAGCACTTCACTGGCGGTTTGGTCGTCGGCCAACTCCAGGCACAGCGCTGCCACTTCAGCGGTACAGAAATGATCATCGCGCTTCGATCGGCGCAGCTTGTAGCGAGACAGCTGTTCCGGCGCTAGGCTCAGGACCGGCAGGTGCTCCAGGTACGGGCTCTTGCGAAACATCTTGCGCGCTTCGCTCCAGGTGCCGTCCAGCAGGATGAACAGCGGGCGCTTGCCCGTCTCCACCGTGACCTCGCTGACCACCCGCTGTGGCGCAACAAATTCGCCGGGAAACACGATGTAGGGTTGCCACTGCGGGTCGCCCAGCAAGGTCAGCAGCTCAGGGTCGACCTCGGTGCGGGACCAGGCGAACGCGGTGGTGTCGTCGATCACATCGGCGATCAGCCAGCCGGTGTTGCTGGGCTTCATGGGTTCCACATCGTGCATCAACAGGCACATGGCGGACCGCGCCTGAACCTTGGGGCGCCAGGCACACAGGCAATACTCGGGGATGACCCGGCAACCGGCGCAACGTTCGGCGCGGGAACCACGGTTGAGGAACGGCCGGACGGCACGGGCCAGGCGCTGGGCGCGCAGGCGGGAGACGGCGTGGCTCATCGGATGCGTCGTTGGGACGGGTAAATCGACACGGTGAAAACTCGTGGAGGGCTTAAGTGGCCGCAGTTTACCAGCGATACGCCTGGCTGTAGTGGCAAGGGGTCACCTATAATTGCGCGCCACTGAACGCACAGCGCAGTGGCTGGTCTATGCACCAGTAACCGAATCAGGAGAGTTTCATGCTGCGTTCCATGCTGCGCCTTGTTGTTCCATCCGTCGCCTTGGCGCTGGTCTTGCCCATGGGTGCCCAGGGCGCCTCGTTGCTGGAGGCCCAAATGAACCGCAAGCTGCAAAGCGTCGCGGCTGAAAGCAACAAGGACCTGCCCCGGGAAATCGATGAAAAGACACTGGAAGTGGCCTACACCGTCGAAGGCATGCAGCTGATCGACCACCTCAGCGTGCAGCCTGATCGGGCCGAACAGATGCGCGCCAACCCCAAGGCTGTGTATTTCCAGCTGGGCCAGAGCGTGTGCCTGAACAAGGGCTACCGCGAGCTGATGGCCAAGGGCGCAGTGATGCGCTACGACATCACCGAGAACAAGACCAACCGCCCCGTGGCGTCGGTAAAGTTCATCGAGGCTGACTGCCCGGCACCGGCTGCAGCGAAGAAGAAAAAGTAACCTCGTGACCTGCGCGCACTGCCGTCCGGCGGTGCGCACGCCCCCCCGCTTCAAGTCCTCTCCAGCAGCTAGACTCCCTATCAAGCGGCCAATTAAGTGGTTGCCAGCCAAGGGTTTTCCGGCCCATGATCAAGTCATCCCAACCGTTCAATCACAGCGCTTTTCATGCTGTTCTGTAACATTTTCAGGGCAAAAGAAGGTTGCCCCCTGCGGCAAGCAACGACACATGCAGTGTCGTCGCCTCCGGCGAATGGCTCGTCGGCCACCCGGGCCCTGCAAAAAGGAGAAGTTGAATGCCTTACGAATCGAATGACCGCCTATTACGGCACTTTGAAGAAAACGGGGCCGACCTCACGCAGCAGGTCGACGCACAACTCCAGCTGATCGCCCCCAACAGCCCGAACATCCCCCTTTATCGCGACATGATCCTGACTGTGCTGCGCATGGCCCAGGACGACCGCAACCGCTGGAACGCCAAGATCACCCTGCAAGCGATCCGCGAGTTGGATAACGCTTTCCGCGTCCTGGAGCAATTCAAGGATCGCCGCAAGGTCACGGTGTTCGGCTCAGCACGCACCCCCGTCGAAAGCCCACTGTATGCCCTGGCCCGGGAAGTGGGCGCCATGCTGGCGCAATCGGACCTGATGGTGATCACGGGCGGCGGTGGCGGCATCATGGCCGCTGCACATGAAGGTGCGGGCCTGGAACACAGTTTGGGGTTCAACATCACCCTGCCGTTCGAGCAACACGCCAACCCGACCATCGATGGCACCGACAACCTGTTGTCGTTCCACTTCTTCTTTACTCGTAAGCTGTTCTTCGTCAAGGAAGCCGATGCGTTGGTGCTGTGCCCGGGTGGCTTTGGCACCCTGGACGAAGCGCTGGAGGTGCTGACGCTGATCCAGACCGGCAAGAGCCCGTTGGTACCGGTGGTATTGCTGGACGCACCGGGTGGAGGTTTCTGGCAAGGCGCCCTGGACTTCATCCGTAGCCAGTTGGAGGCCAATCGCTACATCTTGCCCACCGACCTCAAGCTGGTACGGCTGGTGTACAGCGCACAAGAAGCGGTGGAGGAGATCAACCGGTTTTATGCCAACTTCCACTCCACTCGCTGGCTGAAACGTGAGTTTGTGGTGCGCATGAATTATCCGCTCAGTGATCGGGCATTGGCTCATCTGCAGAGCGAGTTTGCCAGCCTGCGATTGAGTGGGGAGTTCCAGCAGCTGGCGTATACGGGTGAGGAGCATGATGAAGCGCGCTTCAGCCATTTGACGCGGTTGGTGTTCAACTTCAATGGACGGGATCAGGGGCGGCTGCGGGAGTTGGTGGATTACATCAATTTGCCGGAGAACTGGGCGCAGGCTCAGGGGAAGGCGCAGCAGCGGGTGGCGCCGGAGCCAGCGTGACTTTTTGAAAGCCGAAAAAAAAGGCCCACTATTTTCATAGTGGGCCTTTGTTTTTTGGTTTGCTCAGTCGTCCAGATCTCGGCCGCTCAAGAGGCGGTTGATCATTTCCATCGAGAAACCGCGATAGCTCAGGAAACGGCCCTGTTTAGCGCGCTCCTTGGCATCGATCGGCAGATGGCCGGAAAACTTGCGACGCCAAGTGTCTTCCAACTGCGCCTGCCAGCTGATACCGCACTCACGCAGGGCAAGGTCGATATCGGCACGCTGCAGGCCACGTTGGCTCAGCTCTTCGCGAATTCGCGCGGGGCCGTAGCCAGAGCGCGCTCGGTAGGAAACGAAACTTTCGAGATAACGGGCTTCCGACAGCAGTCCCTCTTCCGTCAAACGGTCGAGGGCACTTTCGATCATCTCAGGCTCTGCGCCGCGCTGACGCAGCTTACGCGTCAGCTCGACTCGACCATGCTCGCGGCGAGCGAGCAGGTCCATTGCAGTGCGCCGAACGGCGACGAGTGTATCCAGTACAACAGTCATCGTTTGCTTCAGATGTCAGTGTCGACTTCTTCCATCTCGTCAACCGGCTCACGGTTGGCGGCCGCTTTTACGTCTGGTGCGGCGGTCAACAGCTTGTCGCGGATCTGCTTCTCAAGCGTGGCTGCGATGTCCGGGTTGTCCGCCAGGAACTTGGCCGAGTTGGCCTTGCCCTGACCGATCTTGCTGCCGTTGTAGGCATACCAGGCACCGGACTTCTCGACGAAACCGTGCAGCACGCCCAGGTCGATCATCTCGCCGTTCAGGTAGATACCCTTGCCGTAGAGAATCTGGAACTCGGCCTGACGGAAAGGCGGAGCCACTTTGTTCTTCACGACTTTAACGCGGGTTTCGCTGCCGACAACCTCGTCACCTTCCTTCACCGCGCCAGTACGGCGGATATCCAGACGGACCGAAGCATAGAACTTCAACGCGTTACCACCGGTGGTGGTTTCCGGGCTGCCGAACATTACGCCGATCTTCATACGGATCTGGTTGATGAAGATCACCAGGCAGTTGGCGTTCTTGATGTTACCGGTGATTTTACGCAGCGCCTGGGACATCAGACGAGCTTGCAGGCCCACGTGCATGTCACCCATTTCGCCTTCGATTTCAGCCTTGGGTACCAGGGCCGCCACGGAGTCGACCACGATCACGTCGATGGCGTTGGAGCGCACCAGCATGTCGGTGATTTCCAGGGCTTGCTCACCGGTGTCCGGCTGCGAAACCAGCAGGTCGTCAACGTTGACGCCCAGCTTGCCGGCGTACTCGGGGTCCAGGGCGTGCTCGGCGTCGACGAACGCACAGGTGGCGCCCATTTTCTGCGCCTGGGCGATCACCGACAGGGTCAGGGTCGTTTTACCGGAAGATTCAGGACCGTAGATTTCAACGATACGGCCTTTTGGCAGGCCGCCAATGCCGAGCGCGATGTCCAGACCCAGAGAGCCAGTGGAAATAGCCGGGATCGCCTGACGGTCGTGATCGCCCATACGCATTACGGCACCCTTGCCGAATTGACGTTCGATCTGACCCAGGGCCGCAGCCAAGGCTTTCTTCTTGTTGTCGTCCATTAAAGTCCTCACGTAATCAATAAGGCCTGGTCGGCCAACACCTGTATAAGTAGACAGTATTGTTCCACAAAGATCCGGGATCGCCTACCCCTGATTTTCGATTTCTGCTGCAGCTCGTCGCAACAAGCCCTCCAGGGCGGCCTTTACCGTTTGTCGGCGGACCTCGTCGCGGTTGCCGGTGAAGTGCTCACGCTCAGCCGTCACCTCATCACCCACGCCAAAAGCCAGCCATACGGTGCCCACCGGTTTGTCCGGCGAACCACCGTCCGGCCCCGCTACACCGCTGACTGCCACGGCAAAACGCGCCAGGCTTTTTTCCTGGGCGCCCCGGACCATCGCTTCCACCACTTCCTGGCTGACAGCGCCCACTTTTGGAAACAACGTTTCCGGCACATTCAATTGCCGGGTCTTCTGACGATTGGAGTAAGTGACATAGCCCGCCTCGAACCACGCCGAACTCCCTGGAATCCGCGTGATGGCTTCGGCAATACCGCCACCGGTGCAGGACTCGGCAGTGGTGACATGGGCATTGAGCACCTGCAAGCGGCGACCCAGTTCAGCGGCCAGTTGAGTGATTTCCTTCACGGTCGTCTCCAGGAATGGGCGGGGGTTCGACTACCCTACAGGAGCCCATTGGCCATGCAAGTTACAGAGTGCATCAAGACGCTAATGCGCGACGGCCTGCACATACGCCTGGCACGCACGCAGGGCGATCAGCGCACTGTCGCCGTCGTCGGTGATGGCGATAATTCGTTGAGCATGCGCCGGGTCAAGTTGGGCTCGCGCGGCTGCATGAACCACGCCGCCGGTGGGGGTGGCAGCTGGCACTGCACAACCACGGGAGGTGTCGGCGGTGTCGAGAAGGACTGACAACCGCACATCAGCAGTGGCCAGGCGGTCACGCAGAGCCGCCTGATGACGTTGGGCATCGTTCAATTCCTGGGCATGTTGTTGGTCGCTGGCACTGAGCTGTTGCTCCAGCGCCAGCCGTTTTTCCTGCTGTATCTGTTGCTGGTGCAGGGCAGACGCAGATTGCTGACTAAGCGCCTGCACTTGCTCAGCCGCTTGCTGTTCAAGCTGCGCGCCATAACGCCAGGCCTGGATTTGCCACACAACGGCCATCAGCAGGCAAACGCCGACCACGCGACAACCGACTAGGAAACGCATAGCACCGCCTTCGCCCGCGCCCACCGTTGCAGGCGGTCCTCCAAGCCATTGAGCCCGCCATTGATCCGCCGCGTGATCGTGGTGAACTGGTCCTTGTCAGCCAATTCATTCAAACCGTTGCTTTGCCAGAACCAGGCAGCGGATTCGCAGGCCCATTGCGGTTGCTCCAGCAGCTCGGGCTGTCGCAGCAAACGATCATCACCGAACAACGCCTGGCTGCACGCCAGGTAATTACGCCGACCGGTAATCTGTATCAGCCCCCTGCCCCGGTACATCTGGCCATCGCCGTCGGCTTGCGGGGTATTGCCCAGGCGTATGGCCAAGGTGCCGGTGTCGTATTTGCTCAGGTATTGATCACTGCCCAGCTCGCGCACATAGCGCAACTCGCCGGATTCGTGACCGATTTGGGCGAGGAAGGCAGCGATGCGTTTGGGGGTAGTGATTTGATAGCGGGCAATGGCCGCGTTCAGGGCGGATATGAAAACGCCGGCTCGTGGGCCGGCGTTTTGAAAGACCTGCGACAACTGTTGCCGTGTAATAGGCATAACGGTCCTCACGCACTGTCTTCAACAATGTGAACGGGATCAACCGGCGCCTCTGGAACAGGCAGCGGCCTGACCTTGAATCCACCCTCGATGATCACTTCAAGGCCATTGCATAACCCCTCAAGCGCCTCGGCGTATTCAAGCGGGGTGATTTCAATAGCACCCTCAAACACATCCTGGGCGATTCGATTCTTGGCTGCGTAGGGCATTACTTGATCCTCATGTAATAAGTGGCGCCGATGTTTTTAACGCGGGTTTCGTTGGCCTGCCGAGGTACGCCGTTAACGCCGTCATCCACCGGATCACCCAATACCCCGCCGCCGATTGCGGCCAACGACATGCTGTCGCCTCTTCCCAGGTAGTAAGGGTTCCAACCCGTGACTCTGACTTTGTGTCCTTGAAACGCATCCTGCTCAAGCACCCCGGACGTACCTGCGCGAAGCGAGCGCCGCTCCGTGTTCAACAGCGAGACCGACCGTGCGTTGAACGGGCTGCCCGCCAAGTTGACGATCGCACTGGCGACAATCAACGGCGCTACCCCCGCTACGCTCTCGGAGACCAGAACCCCGGCGTTGTAGGGGTCAGAAGCCGTGAGTTTTATGTACCGATACTGGTTGCTGTTAATCGGTGGGATTGCGACACCCGGCACATGATCAAATATCGCAATCGGCACCCCCACCAGTTGCATGGCCCAAGGGTCAAAGCCGGCCAGGCTGGCGGCCGTCACCGGCTTGGCATTGTCCGTGCCCAAGGCAACGTCTGCAGGCGTGGCCGGCGTCATGCCGAAGCCTTGAATCGTGGTGGGCTTGTTGAGCAATTGGGGCCAGGTCACATTCGACGCAGCGATTTTGCCGACGGCTGCGGCAAGCTGATCGGTTTTCAGCTCATCGGGCACAATCCCCGCCGCACTGAGTACGTTCAAAATCTCCTGCGTCACCCCATTCCCCCAACTCGCCGGCACCAGGCTTCCTGGCGTCCCGGTCACGGGGTTCTCGTCCACAAACTTGCCATTTACCAGCCCAACGCTGGGCACACTTTTTGGGTAATCCACTGTTTTATCCCCTAGTCATAATTAATGTTCACCTGCGTGTGTGCAGGTGCGCTGCGATGGATCAGGCATTCCAGGGCACTGCCCGGGTCGGCGCCGAAGCGTTCGCCCCAATAGCTCGCGCCGAACCGACGGCCCAGGTGTTGTCGCCCGCCCGTGTTAAGGGTCCACATGAAGTGAGCGCGCCAGGTGCCGAAGCACGCGGCGCCAAAGCGGGCGTGGCCCATGCGCGGTGCGCGCAGTTCGGTGACGCTGGCGTCGGGGTAGCCCTGACTGCGGGCGATGTCGATGTAGTACGCGGCACGCTGGTTGCCCACGGCCAGCAAGCGTCGACGTACTGCCAGGCGTCGGTCGTCGTAGAGCGGGCTGAGGCCCAGGCACGGGTCAGGCAGTTGCATCACCTGTTCCCATTCGGGCACCAGTTCGCTGACGTTGGCCGGGTCCATTTCGTTTTGCAGGGCCCAGGCACGGGCGTCGACGCGGGCCAACTCCTCGGCAAGCCCGCTGAGCACCTGGCCCAGTTGCGGCACCGTCTCCAGGTCCCAGGCCGGGCCGCTGGGCAGCAGGTCGACCAGTTGCTGCCGATACTGTTTCGCCGTTCTCATCCCACCCATGTGATACCTCCAAACACCAGCAGTTGGTTATTGGCAGCGGTCACATCCGCCACGGGGCTCGCCAGTCGATGATCGGTCTCGCCGGTCGCGCTGCTGATGGCTTCTGCGATGTGGCTGAGCAACAGGGTGTCGCCCAACCCCGCCTCGCGGCTGTGCAGGTCGCGCAACTGGGCTTCCACCGCCGCGCGCACCGCCGTCGTGTCCGGGGTCAGCCGCAGTTGGTAGCTCACCGGTTTCATCACCGGCGCCAGCACATACACATCTGCCGTCACCGGGCGCAGGGGTTCGATATGGGCCTGTACCGCTGCCAGTTGGGCTGCATTGGGGATGGGCTGCGCATCGTCATCACGCATCACGAAGACACCTACCGTGCCCGGTCCCAAATAATTGCCTTGGCACCAGGCTCGGGTGACGCCGGGCACTTCCAGCGCCCAGGTCTCGTAGTCCTGGGCCGAGCCCCCTTGGGGAATCACGCGGTAGGAACGAATCACCCGAGTGCGCAGCGCCTCCAGGCTTTCCCGTGCAACACCGCCGGTCAGCCCCGGCGCCAGCACGGTGAAGGTCGAGCCAATGCCTTGCAGCGGCTGCACCGCCACCAGGTTCAACCCGGCGTCAGCGTTGCCAAGAAGGCCCGCGTCCACCGCCTGCACGGTGGTGGTGTTGAGCCCGGCCTGGGTCGTCACCGCAGCCGTCACGACGTAACCGCGCCCGTCGCTGGCTTGCAATACGCGGCCCACGTCCAGCACCGCACCGGCCGCGGCGGTAAAGCTCACGCTGCCGCTGGCGGCCGTCGCAGCCTTGCGTGGCTGGCTCAAACGCAGTACGGCCATGCGCTCCAGGGTCGCTTCGTCGGCGGTGTCCGGCAGGATCTGCTCGGCGATCCAATCGAGGTAGCCATACAGGCCAAACGCGGCACCGCTGAGGGTGCGCGCCAACACCTGGGCATCGGACTGGCGCAGCGAATCGCTGGCCAGGTCGCTTTGGGTGCGGTTGATCAGCACCGGCAGCGAAGGGGTTTCAAAGGGCATAGATCACCTGCCAACTGTTATCAGGGTTGATGTCCAGGCGCTCGCCGTCGGCCAGGGTCAATTGCGTGCGCAGGTTGAGGCGCTGGGCGTCGATGCGTTCGCTGAGGACCTCAATGGCGCGGCAATGACCGTCGTCGATCAGCCATTGCAGCGCCTCGCGGGCATAGAATTCAGCATCCAGACGGGTTTGGCGGGTCAACTTGACCCGCCTGAGCAACCACAGCCTGGAGCCAATGCGGTCATCGGCCACACTGGGGAAACTGTCGCCCCACCAGCCGAAGCGTTCGTCGTCTTCAACCGGGTCATCGGGTGCCGCACGGCGCCAGGTGAACAGGCTGATCAGCACCGCCCGGGTCAGGGCATTTTTCAAGGTGTCGGATACAAACATCACGGCCCTCCTACCGGCGCACCGGTCTGGCCGTTGCCGGGTTGCACGCCGGGATGCAGGTGCTGGATCTGGCTGATACCGCCCGCCACCTGGTCGCCCTTGGAAACGATCTGCCCACTCTGGGTCAGCGTCGGCGTATCAATGTTCACCGCCGTGCTCGCGCGGATATTCAAAGTGCCGGTCTCAATGTCGATCACCCGCCCACGCTTGAAGTGAATGCGATCACCTTCGTCGGTGTAGATCGCCACTTCGCCCGCGGCCAGCGACTGCAAGCGATAGCGACGGTCGGCCACCACCAGCACCACCGCATGGGAGCGATCCCCCCCGAGAAAGGTGGCGATTCCCTCGGCACCTGCCAGCGGGTTGCTGGTGAAACCGTAGGGTTCGAAATGCTCCATGTCGTCATTCACTTCGCCTGCGGTCAGGCGCATCTGCAGGGTTTGCAGCTTGGAAGCCGACTGGGCGAGCACGACGGTGCCGCGCGCCAGCAGGCGTGTCAGTAGGCTCATACAGGTTCCTTGAAGGTCAGGCAGGTGGCGCCGGGTTGGCGTCGAAGGTGGAAGGCGGCGCCACCTGCAGGGTGGTGATCGAGCCGCTGTCGGACAGCGAGTAAGTGACCTTTGAAATCAGCAGGTCCCTGTCGAACCCCAGCACCGGATCGATCACGCGCACCAGTCGGTTGTGTCGCCAGAGTTCCCCGTTGGATTGGCGCCAGCCCTGCACCCGATAGGTGGTGGTCAGGGCTTTTCCGGTGCGCGTGGCACGCTCCCAGTTCGCACGTTGCTGGGCCATTTCCGGGGTGATCTGCGTGGCTTCGCTGATGACCGTGATGCGTTTGCGCGCGGCCTTGTCGTCCACCGAAACGCCATACACTTCGCTGATCGCCGCCGCACTTTTCTGGTCGTCACCCTTGTGCTGACCAATCACCCGGTATTCGGAAAACACACCGCCAAAGTCCCGGGGCGCATCGGCCGAGAGAATATTCTTGCCCAGCGCCAATGCGTCACTGGCGCGTCCGCCGCTGCCCGGTTGCGCCAGCACCAGGCGGCCTTGTTCGTCATCGGTGGAGAACAGCCGGTACAACGTCAGCAAGCGATCAATAGACTGAAACACCGTCTCACCGGGCACCACGCTGTGGGTATGCAGGCGTGGGGTTTCAGGGATTTCGCTGCGCACCTCGATGCCATAAGGCGCGGCCAGGGCGCGAACAATGCTCGGCAAGGTTTGCCCGCGCCATTGGCCGGGCGTGTTGATGGCCGCGCAATCGACCAGGTCCTGGGTCAGCGAACTGCCCTCGAGGGCCAGGCTGATGCTGTTGCCGTCGTAGGTGACCGGCGCCTTGAACACATACCCGCTCAGCACCAGGTCGCAGCCGATGCGCACCTGGCAACGTGCGCCGGGCTGGATCGGCACCTCCAGGGTTTGCCCCGGCCATTGCCAGGTGATGCTCAGGTTGAAGGTGCGGAACTGGCGCTCCAGGTCCGCGGTGATTTCCACGCTTTTCCAGCCACCGTACTCCAGGCCGTCAACGGTCAAGGTGACGGTATTGTCCAGGTCATTCATGGCTTACTCCCGAACCACTTGCAGGTCAGCCGGTGGCAGGAACCCCGGGTGAGCCACCCGGTTGCGCTGCACCACTTCACCCACGCGGGTGGCATCGCCGAAGCGCTGATACGCCAGCACCAGCGCCGGCATGCTGCGCATCGGCGTGAGATTGACCAGGCGCACACCGGACGATGCCACCGCGTTGAGGTGGGCAAACAGTTGCTGGCGCAGGTCATTGAGCGCCACGTAATGCCCGGCATCGGCCTTGAGCGCGGCGTGCCACAGGGCTTCGTTGAGTTGATCACGCAGCGCCAGCACATCGTCGGCCACCGGTACTTCGCGGCGTTGCACCGGTTGCGTCGCCTGTTGCGCCAGTGTCGGCGTGGTGGTGAGGGTGACAGCCTTGGTTGCGACCGGGGTGTCCGCCAGCCAATGGGCTATTTGCACCCAGAGCGCGTCCTGCACCAGGTTGGCCGTCGCTTGCACGGCGGCAACACTGTCCTTGCCGGTGGTCAGTTTCGGCGCATCAATGCGCCGCGCTGCCTCCACCTGCTGCGAAACGTTGGCCAGCATGCCGCGATAGCCAATGCGGGCAAACTCGCCCAGCTCCTTCACATCGCCGAGCAGGCCCTTGAACTCGGCACTCAGTTCCCGAGGCAGTTCCTTGATGCCTTTGACCAGCGCATTCACATCCCCGTACAACTCGATCAGCGGCGCGAATTGATGCTCGATCACCTGGTAGACATCGGCCAAGCCATTGCGCAGCGCTTGTATGCCGACACGCGCCTGCTGAACAAGCGCCGTCGCCTGCTCAAAACGCAGCATGGCTGAACCCAACAGGCTGTCGGCCGACACCAGCAATTGCTGGCGGGTATTCACGGCAGCGGTGGGAAACTTGAGGGGCGCGTCGGGGTAGAACTTCAGTGCAAACGTCACCAGCCCGCCATCCTGTCGGGTCTGGGTCATCTCGCACTCGCCCACCTTGACCTGCAAGCGTCCCAGCCACGGGTGTACCAGTTCACCCGCGCCTTCTTCCAGCGCCTTGAGCAGCTTGTCGCGCTGCTCCAGGCAATCCTCACCCACCACAAACGCGGTCAGTTCATGCACCCGCGACTGCTGCCCCAGGCGCTCGAAAAACGGTTCGTCGCGCTGGGGGTATTCGTGCAACTGGCCCTTCTTGCCGACCGGGGTTTTCGCCTGGTCGACCCAAAACCCGACGCCGCGAAACGACGCCGGCAACAAACGATCACGCCAGCTCATTGGAGCCTCCAAGGGACAGCGAGCGGTAGCCGACGCGCGGCGTCACGCTCAAGCCCGGTTGATTGGTCTGCGGCGGGCTGACCCGCAGGCCCGCCGGCGCATTGTCGAAGCTCACCCGCAGGTCGCCGTTGAGTTGGGTACGGTTATTCGCGGCGCTCTGCTGCAGCAACGAATGGGAGGTCGATGCCAAGTGCGTTGAGGTCAGCGAATGGCTGTTGGATACCCGGCTCGACGACGTCATCGCCACCGCAGCCGGCGGCAGCAACGAAGCGCCCTGCTCACCCGCCAGCCCCGGCCGCGCAGCGTTGTGCGTGACCTGCACGTCACCGCCCGTGAACAGCGCCATCCAACTGCCCAGGGTTTGCGAAAAGGCTTGTCGGATCGGCTCGAGGATCGCCTTGAGCTTTTCCCAGAGCGCCGAAAACCACCCCAGCACCGGTTCCCAGACTTGGGCGAGCGTTTCCAGCGGCGATTGGCTGAATATCGTCTGGAAGAACTCGACGGCGGGCATCGCTGCCGCCTGCAAGCTGCCCCACAGGTTGGAGAAGAACGCCGAGATCGGTGTCCAGTTGGCGACAATCAGGCCGGCCGCCACCGCAAAGGCCACGGCAACCAGCGCAATGGGGTTGGCCGCCAGCACCAGGTTCATGAAGGCCAGGGCTTTAGAGGCCCCGGTGACCGCCGCCTGAACCACGGAAAACGCCGCGGCACCGGCTGCCAGACCCTGCACCAGTTGCGGGTTGTCAGTCAGCACCTGCGTGACCTTGCCAAGCAACGGCTCCAGCCCAACCGTGACCGCCCCCACCGCCGGCAATAACGCCGTGCCAATGGTCACCGAAACCTTGTCCATCGACGCGCTGAAATCCTTGAGGTTCTGCGCAGCCACTTGCGGCACACTCGGCAGCACGGTGGCCTTGGCCTTGGAACTGACCGAAGCCACTTGTTCCTTGAACGCCACTGCCGACTTGATGCCGCTGACAAAGGGGGCCGCCAACCCGCCACCCTTGACCAACCCGGACACATCCAGGCTACCCAGCCCGCTTTTCGTCAGGTTCTGCTTGAAGCGCTCTACGGTGGCACGCAGCCCGGCGAGTTTGGGCGACAGTTCATCAACACCGTTCAGGCGCACCGCCTTGGTTTTTTTCTTGCGAGATTTGGCCATCACTGCACCTGCTGCGTCGCGTTGATTCGTTGCGCATGCTCCAGGCATTCCCGGAGCACATCCAAAGGCCTGGCCAGCATCTGTTCGGGGTCAACCTTCCAGAACCAGGCCAGGTCATAGGCCACCGCAATCAGCTCGGCGACGGTGCCTGCGCCGCACTCATGAAAAAACCGGCGACCGCCCAGCTCAGGGTGTTGAAGTCCACCAGATCCAACTGGTTGACCGACGATGGCGGGATGCCGGCGCACACGGCGATGTATTTGGCCGCCACGTCGAGGTCCAGGCTGACGTCCTCGCCCTTGTCGATCTTGTACGGCAGCGCCTTGATCGCCCGCACTTCCTGCACCGTCGGGCGGCGCAGGGTGAGTTCACGCAGGGGCTCGCCGTGGGCCTCGATGGCCACTTGCAGGGTTACCGTGTCAGTCATTGCCAGGTCCCCTTGATGCCTTCGAATTTCAGCTCGATCACTGCGTCGTCGCCCTTGGCCACCGGCTCCTCCACCAGGTAGGCGCCGGCCAGCACGTAGACTTTGCCGTTGCTGAATTCGCAGGTGACGGTCATGTCGGTACCGGCGACCAGTTGCTTCAACGGGAAGTCCGGCGTGTGCAATGCACTGACCTTGAACGAGGGGGCGATGTCGGTTTCCTTGTAGAAACCCGGTACCACGGTTTCCCGCTTGATGCTCAACAGCGGTGCTTCACAGCCGCCGCTGATGGTCAGTTGAGCGCCGTCCACTTTGACGTAGCAGGTGCCCGCAATCAGTTGACCCATGATGTTTCTCCCAAAAATAAGCCCGCACGCGGCGGGCTGGAATCAGTTGCGAAAAGCGCGAGGCTTAGAGCGCCGCGTCGTACTGCAAGCGGAATTGGTTGAGCAGCGCAAACACCCGCAGCCCGTTGATGTAGTCCGGCGGGAACAGCACGTTGACCCGGCTCGGGTCCTGGCTGTCGCGCTCCACGATCAGGTGTTCGGCGAACAGCTCGGCGTTCTCCACATGACCTTCCAGCTCCAGCTTGGCGTACTGGGCGATCAACTCACCGCGGATCGTGCTCGGGGTCACGATCGGCTGGCCGGCACCGAACCGCGTGCCGTCGCTGGCCAGTTTGTGGCGCCCGTATTTGCTGGTGATCACGCTTTGCAGGCGGCGCACGATAAAGGCCGACTGGTGCAGGGTCTCGCTGTCCAGGTAGGAGTTGTCGGCTTGGCCGAACGCGTTCTTCTGGTAGGTGGTGATTGCCCGCTGGATACGCACATAACCGCCTTCGTAGTAGGCGGTGGCGATGCCGTAGTTGAGCAGCGACTGACGCTCGGTCAGGGTGAAACGCTCGCTCGCAGCGGCCGGATCAAGGCCAGGCAGGCTACCGCTCTGGGTCGGGCGGCTGGCGTCTGCCGAGATAAACACTGCGGTGCGTGCGGCCAGGGCGGCGGCTTGTACCCAGACCGGTTGCGGCACACCCGGCTCCATGGCCTGGAGGGTGACGTGCTGATCGTTGCGGGCCTGGCCAGCCGCTACCAGCGTGCCGACCGTGCCGCGCTTGGCGGTGTACACGTGACCGAACAGTTGCTTGGCCCAGGACCAGCGACCCGTGTTGTCATCCATCACCGCCTGCCAGGCATTCAGGCTGGCGGTGTCAGCCCACGGCATGCAGATGAATTCAAACGGTTCATCGCCCAGGGCTGCCAGCGCCGCCAGTTGATCAGGTACACCGGTGCCCGTCGCCATTTTGCCCAGGGTCACCGTCAAGCCGTCGGGGATCTGCTCTCCATTGCTCTGGCCCAGGCGGTTGAGTTGCAGGCTGATGTCGTTGCCGCTGTCGCCAGTCCATTTCGCCGCCAGTGCGACGGTGCCGTCCACGGCGACCGCTGTCACCGGCAGGTCGTTACTGGCGTTGATTTTCACCGCCAGCGCACTGGCCGCGACGGCGGCGGTCGCCCCATTGATGACGCTGGCCTGCACGCGCACACCGCCGACATACAGGTTGAGCACGCCGCCCTGGGTGGCGGTGCCGGCGAGCTTGAGCTCGGCCTTGGCCACGCTGCCTTCCGTGCTGTGCAGGGGCAGGCACCAGATCTCTCCCACCGGATCGCTTTTGCGAAAGGTCTCGTACATCGCCGCCAGCATCGAGCCCGAGCCGCCAATACGCTTAGCCATCGCCGCGCTGGACACCAGCACCAGGCTGCCGACTTCGGCGCTGGTCACGTTGTCGTTGACCTGGCCCACGATCAACCGGCGCAAGGCCGAGCGGGCACTGTTGGCTGCCGAATTGTCCATCTCGGCGTAGAACAGCGGCACACGAATGTCCGCTGGAATTTGACTGAATCCAATCGCCATTATTTGGCTCCCTTTGGTTTTGCCGCCTTGGCGGCTTTGGTGATGATGTCGCCATCAGCCAGACGTCGACGCCACCAGGCGTTGTCCGGGACTTCACGACCCTCGGCCGGCAACAAGTCGCCAGCCTGCGGGTCGGGTACGGCACGGCCGGCAACCGGCAGTACGGTGATACGTGTGCTCATGGTGTTACCTCGGCAGAAAACGTCAGTTCCAGGCGCCCGTCGGGGCCTGGGCGTTGCAGGTTGGGGTCGGCCGGGTCAATCGCATCGACCCGCACCGTGGCCCCGTTGAAGGACGGCAAAGCGTCCAGCTCAAGCTCGTGCCAGGTTTCCGCCGGCTGCGTGCTGAGGTTACGGCCGAGCTGGAACCCGGCAGAAAAACGCAGGCGATACAGGCCCCGCGTCTTGTTCAACAGCAGCCAGTGGCCGCCGTCATACCGGATGGGCTCGTAGAAACGTTCCGGTTTGAACCCCACCAGCGCGCGCCAGACTTCGGCGCGCAGGGTATGCAGTTGGTCCATCGCCTGGGCCTGTTGGCCGTCCACCAGGTCGATCACCAGCACCACGCCAAAACGCTCGCGAATCACTTGGCGCAGGGTGTTCTGTGAATGGCTGGGGGCAGCTGCATCGGCGATAGGGGTCACCACCGCTGCCGGCGTGCCGACCAGCGCTTGCAGGCTTTCGAGGTCGAGGCCGGCATGAAGATGCGGGGTGAGGCTGGGGCAGTGGTCGTGCAGGTGGGTGAGTAAGGGCGTGATTTTCATGGGACTTTCCAGGCAATAAAAAGCCCGCTCGTGAGCGGGCCTTGGGGGCGACACCAATACCAACTAAAGCGCCAGGCCACTGGCGGTGATCGTGCTTCGGTAGCCCTTTGCGTCACTGCTATGGACCACCTTGTCGATTGACCAGCGCCCTCGCATATACACCGGCCAGGACTCATCCAGCAGCACCAGGCCTTCGGCAGACAGCAGCGGATTGCCGGGACAATCGATGGCCATCGTCAGCCCTTGCTGGCCGACTCGGCGCAATTCGCCTTCGGCCACCGCTCGTGCTTCCGCTTCGTTCTGATAGCGTTGGCGCAGGGTCTTGAAAGGAGCGATACCTACCTGTACCACCCGCTGCTTACAGGCGGCGCCATCCCACCAGTTGACCCGGCACCCCTGGTATTTTGACCGGGCCTTTTCGTCGATCTTGGCCGTGGTAAACGCCTGGCTTCCCGGCCGATTGTCTTGGGTCACCGACAGGCTGACATCGGGCAACTGCTGACCAGACAGCGACTTGACTTGCCCGCTTTGAGCCAGCACATACAACTCGTTGATCGGCTTGCACACGGCGTTGTAACGACTCGCGAGCCGTGTGATAAAGCCCATGTCAGTCTCGTTGGACTGATCGATATGAGGGATCGAAATACCTTCCAGGGCGGGCGCAACGCGAGGTGAATAGCCATGACGCGTTGCCAGTTGACGAAACAGCGCGCCCAACGTCGTAGGGCCATGGCTGACAGAGCGTCGCTGGCGATAGCCACTGGCATCCAACACACTGAATGGCGCGGCAGAGGCCACGATGTGCAGGCGCATGGGAAACAGCACCGGCGTGCGCTGGGTGACCACAAACTCGCCCTTCTCCACCAACCCGGATTCCTGGTAGCCGACCCGCAGGCCGATTTTGCCACCCAGGCTCGGCAACCCGTCCAGCCCCTCGATGTTGATCGTCAGTTCCAAGCGGTCAGACTCGATACCGGCCGCATCGGTATGGGTCCAGCTCATCACCCGTTGATTGAGCAGCGCCGCATTGGCGCCGTAAAACTCCACGCTCGGCGTAAATCCAAAGGGCATGTCGCCTCCTTAATCCCAGGCAGTAACAGGGCGCGCAGCGGCCGGCTGCGGCGGCACTTCGGGCACGCTTATCCAGACGCCCGCCGGCAATACCGGGCCTTGCTCCGCAAGGTCGGGGTTCAAGCGCCAGAGGAGCTCTTCAGCCGTATCGTCACAACGACCCAGCTCCCGATAGAGCAACAGGTTGACCGAATCACCGGCAATACTTCGTGCTCTACGCATTGACGAACTCCTCCAACGTGAGTGTCCAGCCGATGAGCATGGCCGTGCCGTCATCGATCACGGCGCTCTGGTTTTCTGCAATCGTATTGATACGCCACAGGCCCCAGTTACGGCCAATACCATCAACCAAGGGCAATGGCCGGCGTTCGTTTTGCAACGCCCGCAACTCATCCAGGCGCTGCATGCCGGTGCCGTACATGGCTTTGCCAGTGAAGGTCAGGGTTTCAGCCTTTTGCCCGGATTGCCGCGTTTGGGGTTTGCTGGCAATGATCTCCAGGCTGGTCCAGCCGCCATCAGAATTGCGCGTGAGCGTGTCATAGGAAAACTCGCGGGAGAGTCCGAAAATAAAATTGCCTAACACCATTTGTTGTCGCATCAGACCCTCACATCGTTCATGGCAGCACCGCTGCGCGTACCTAACAGATCACTCATCGACAGCGGGTTGAACTGCGCTTCGATCTGCTGAACCACCAGGGTGGCGAGTTCTTGGTGGCTGGCCTGTTCAGGCGCGTTGATCGTGATCTGGGGCGCGAAATTGATTGCGCCGCTGTTGGTTTGCGCGCCATTGAGACCTTTGCTGACGTCCGCAGGCGTGGGCAGCCGATCGGGTGTGCCGATAAATTTTTCGCTCAGCCATACGCCGAGGTCACTGCCAACAAAATTGCCGACGGCGCCACCAACAGTCTTACCCACTGCGTTGCCCAGCACACTGCCCAACACCCCACCTAGTAATGTCCCGGCACCGGGAATGATTGAACCGAGGGCAGCACCGGCGAGCCCGCCAATCCTTGCCCCAACGACTGAACCAACAGCACTGCCCGTGTAACCGCCTGCCACGGCACCGCCCGCTGAGGCCACACCGGCACCGACAGTTTTCATGTCACCTGACGCAAGCCCGCGGCCAATATCAGCACTTGCGCTGACCAGCAGTAGCGGCAATGCAGCTTTACTCACTGCACTCCCAACCCTGGCCACCTTACCGAACAAGCCTCGGCGGCCCGGCGCTATCGAGGCGCCTTTGTTATCACCCGGCTTGTTTTCAGCCGTTTTGCCTGCCGCCCCGGGGCTCGCCGATGAGGCACCACCGCCCAGCACCTTCTCGGCAACTTTTTCGTAAACCTTGTCCGTGACAGCACCGAAAACGCCAGAAACAAGAGGCGCCAACGCTGCACCGGCCAAGCTGATCGCGGCAGTGGTTTTGGGCAAAACCCCAGCCAGTGCAGTCAAACCATCGATCACCTCGGTCAGGATCATCAACGAAGTATCCACCACCGGCGCCTGTGCTTTATCGACAGCAGTGGAAAGGCGCGTGGTACTCGCCTCATACGCTTGACGCCTAGCTTGTGTAGATTCCGGCTCCGTGGAGGCCTTTTTCTCAGCGGGGCTGCCATCGGTCGTCTGCCGCAGATCATTCAGCTTGAGTAACGAGGCATTGAACGTTTCAAGCGTTCCCCTGAGCAGCACCTGCTCCACTGCCAAGCGATCGATCACAATACTGGCGTTGGCCAGCGCAAGGCTCAGGCTCGAGAACGGCAGTTGCGCGGCATCCAGAGATGAAGGCCCTGTGAGACTTTGCTGCTGGGGTGGTGCGTCATCCATGACACTCGCGCTGTACATCAGCCCGGCCGACGCCAGCGAATAATTGATTTGCATACCGCTCTACTCCTGTTTAACGCCAAGGCGAGTCATCGCGATGTCGTAGCGGCGCAATGCTTTTGCGGCATCCCATTCCAGGATCTCCGCTTCGGTTACCGAGTAAACCAGCGGCACCACATCGAGGATTACGTCGATGTCGCGTTGCGAAAAAAGGCCGCCGGTTGATTTAAAAAATCGTCGATGCGCTCCTGCAGCTCGGTCCAGTCGGGCACGGTCAGCTGGGCGAGGTCGGGGATCATCAGGCCGGTGCAGTGAGCAGTGATGAACTCGGCGCGCTCTTTGTTGGTGGTGAGTTTTTTCATCACCTTGGTAGCACGCAGGGCCGGCATTTCCAGGGAGAGTTCGGTGTGGGTACGACCCGCTGCGTCCAGGGGCAGCAGCAGCTTGACCTGTTCGTGGGAGGAGGACTCTTCCGGTTCGCCGAGGAAGAACGCCGCAGGGCGGGTCGACATCTCGTGTACGTAGTGGGCGATGGTCACGTAGTCTGGTCGCTTGAGCTGGTCGAGTTCTTTTTCCGACAGGCCGGTGGCGAGCTTCGCCAGTTCGAAGAACTGGTCGTCCTCGTCATCACCGGCCCGGGCCAGCGCGTCTTTTTGCGCGGCGTAGTACAGCGGCTTGAGCTGGACCTGCTCGATCGTCGCGCCGGTGTCAGCGGTGATCGGCGAAAGCAGGCTGTGCAGCGGTGGCATCCAGGCCATGGGGCAATTCCTTTATGTAAAAACGGTACCTGTAGGAGCCGGCTTGCCGGCGATGCAGGCGACTCGGGTTTTCGGATGTACCGAGGTGATGCGATCGCTGGCAAGCCAGCTCCTACAGGGGGGTGTGCCGGGTTTAAGGCATGAGCACGGCGCGGCGGGCGTCACCTAGGATGTCGACGCCGTTGAGCACGAACTTCTGGGTACGCACGTCGATGTCGATCACCGGGATGCCGTTTTCCTGGCGGTTGTAGGTGCGGCAGGACAGCTCCAGCGTGGTGAGGGCCTTTTCGCCCATCTTCAGCTTCGCTTCCGTGAGGGATTTGAGCTTGCCGCCGACGGTGTGGTAGGTGAAATAGGTCTTGCCGTCCTGGTCCTGGCCGGCTTCACGCACGTTCAACAGGATGTCGTCACCCAGGCGCACACCCAGGGCCAGCATCACTTCCGGGCCCGCGCCTTGCAGCACCAGCGTGGCGCCCAGCACCTTGCCACTCTTGGCCATTTCCTCAGCGATGAAACGCCCGCCGGACATGGACTCCATGTCGAACTCGATCTTCGGCGGGGTGAACTCCTCCACCGTCGCGGACAACGGCAGGCCTTGCAGGGTGGCCGCAATGGCCTGTCTTACACGGTTGGTAAACATTAGAGAACGTCCTCCAGGAACTGCTCGATGATTTCATCGCGGGCATTGAGTTGATAAATCATGTGTTCGTTCGGCGCGTAGCGGCCGTAGTCGATAACGATGTACCAGGTGCCGTTCTTGTATTTCTCGACACTGTTGAGTTCCGGGTGCAGGTACACGCTGCCGCCGGGGATGGTCTCGTCGGCGACCAGGGTTTGCAGCCAGTCGTTGATGCGCTTGACCTCCTGGTCCATGAAGGACTTGGTGAGGTTCTTGGCCATGGCTTTCTGGCCGGCCTTGACCAGCTTGCGGCTGATGGCATCTTCCAGGCCGACGTAGCTGATGAACTTGCCGGTGATGGAACGGTTGCCCAGCAGCGAAAAACCGCCAAGGATGGTCCGGGCGTAGTAGCTCACGCCGTAGCGGTTGAGCAGGTCGCCTTCGGTGGAGGTGTCGAGGATGTTGTACTCGACGACGCGGGATACGTCCTCGGCGAACGTCACCTGGTTGCCCGGGCTTTCCCACTGTTTGACCTTGGCCAGTGCGGCGATGGCCAGGGACGACGGCGACAGGAACACGTTCTTCTTCGCTGCCTTGGAGTACACCGACGGCATGTTGTGCACCAGCAGGCAACGGTCGAAGCCGAGGTCGGCACCGCCCAGTTCACCGCTGTAAGTCACTTGATCGGCGACGCTGGCGTCTTTTCCGTCCAGCACCACGCGGGCCTTGATGCGCTTGCCGAAGGCGGCGAACTCACCGGCCACAGCCTTGGTGCCGGTGAAGCCCGGGGCGCCGATGATGGTCAGGTCTTCCGGCACGCTGGCCAATGCCGCCAGGCCCAGCTTGCGACCGGTGACCGGCTCGTCGCCGCCGATCACGTTGTTGATCGTGTCAGCCGGGGTCGTGCCCTCTTCGACGATCACCACGTAGACCGGCACCTTGACCACTTTGAGGATCTGGTAAACAGCGTGGAACAGCGTGCCCGACTCAGTGCCGGTCGGGTCCAGCAGCGCCTGGGTGGTGAAGCTATTGATGCGGAACGGCGCATTCTTCGGGATCGACGCATGGGCCTTCGGCGCAGTGCCGACCAGGCCGATCACGTTATCACCGAGGCCACCCATGGCCTCGGGGGATTCGGTGGCATTCACAGTGATGCCGTTGTGCTCGAAGTTCAAAACCTCAGCCATGATTAGTCAGCCTTCTTGGTGGTGGCCTTTTTGGCCGGGGTGGCGTTGAGGACGCTGGTCAATTCCAGACGGCCAGCGGTGCGCAGGGCGGATGCTTCAACGTCCAGCAACTCCAGTTCCTGGCCGACGGTGGACCAATGGCCGGCGCCGATGGGGAATGGGGTGAGGACGGTGTAGGTTTGGCGGGTGGGCATAAGTAGGATCTCCAGGCGAAAAAAAACCGCTCAAAGCGGTGGGTGTTCGGGTTGCTAAAGAAACGCCCCGTCAATGCGGGGTGTTTATTCGGTTTGGTCCGCGATCCAGCGCGGTGCTGCAGGGCGTTGTGCGCTATCCGGGAAGTCAGATGATTGGGGCCACGCTCGCAATGCCTGCATATAGGCCAACAACTCAACGAATTGCTCAGCGGACAACGTTGTATCCACGCCCAGCTCCTGTTGATCACGATGACGTTCGCGCAGCCATGTAACCGACGTCAGCTCAGCGTCCCGCCAAGCTCTTTCGGAAACCTTCAAGGCAGCTTGCAACGCGTCAGGTGAAGGAACTGGCACTACCCAGGTGCCACCCTCCGACGCAATATGCTCAGGCGACGGGCGATCACTCTGCATAACCATCCAGCCCGCCGGGCAAACACCCCCTACCTGCTGGAAACCACTGTTCAATTCTGCATAGACATTCATGCAATCACCCCCTTCAATCGCCATACAAGGACACGGCAAGGCAACGGCGAAACAATAGTGGTTGCCGTTACTAAAAATGGAGCTCCAGAGAAGGCGTTCGGATAGACCAAGCCAGTCGTTCCGGTTTGGACAACAATTGAATTGCCTATTTGATTGGCCTGCACACCATGAATATAACGATCAGGGCCGCCTATGCCGCTGTAGTGATCCCCAAACTCGGGGTTCGCCCACTCACCGTTGTAGAGCACTTGCGCGGTGCAAAACACGTGATATCCGGGAAAAGGATTCGTGACGACGTAGCGACTATTGACCGCTACGCCTCCCGGGGTGGCCTTGTTACCACCACCCGGATAAACAACCGTAAAGTCAGCCATGTTTGCCAGGTTGGAAACTTCCAGCGCAAGTGCGCCGATGTCTATTTGCCCTTGATTGACAGGGGCGTTCCAGGCCTTGATGCACCACATGACAGCCAGGTTTCGAGGCCGTGTAACCCCAAAATTGTTACCTTCCGCAGCCATCGTGCCGCCGCTGCCACTAATGCCACCATATGCGGCACCGGGATAATCCCCTGCGTTACCGATATCCAACCCGTATGCAGCACGAGCGTTCGATTCCGGCGTTACCGTTGCGTTGTACAGCCCGGTGACCGTGACGGTGGTGATGGTTGAATCCACAGTCTGAAGGCTGCCCTTCTGTGCGCTTCCAAGCTCCCGTCCGGTATCCACGCCTCGGCCATGATCCCAGCCTCGGAGGAACTCTCCGCGCGACTCAGGCAAGCGGAAATACCCTGCGGGTTCGCTCCCGGTGTTGAACGTAGTGCCTAGGTATGCAGCCAGGTCCGGGTAGGTCGCAATGCTCTTTACGCTGCCGTCAAGCTCCAGGTAGCCAGGCGGTACGGCAGCTTTGGGGAAGGGAACAATCGAACCTACGGGAACGGCGGATTTCAAAGCATCGAGTTCACTAACAAGTGCAGCGACGTCAATACTTCCCTGATTGATCGGAGCGTTCCAAGCCTTGATGCACCACATCACAGCCATATTTCGGCCACGAGTCTCGGCACCCACCCTTGGAGCACCATTGACACCATCAGTAACGGGTGGATATTTCAGTGAAACGGGAGTCCCGACATTTCCCCATGTATCAAATGCGGGCGTACTTCCACCTGCCGCAGCCGCACCAGAAAATGTATGGCCCTGAAACTGATCAAGTTGATAAGTACCGATCATTCGCCCTGGGTCAACACCCCGCCCATGATCCCACCCACGCAAAAACTCCCCACGCGACTCAGGCAGCCGAAAATTCCCAACCCCCTCATCCCCCTTATTGAACGCAGTCCCCAGGAACTTCGCCAAATCGGGATAAGCCGCAGCACTCTTCACGCTACCGTCAATTTCCAGGAAACCCACCGGTACCTTGTCCAACGGAAACGCCACCATCGAACCCACGGGCAGCGCCGAAGATTGAGCAATCAGCGTCTCAATCTCAGCCTTGGAATACGTCCCCTGCTTCAGGTAATCCATCACCCAAGCCCGAGTCGCCTTCACCACCGTGTCATCAATCAACAACGTGACAATCGAGGCATTGCTCGTCTCGAAAATCGAGCGGATATAAAACTCCTTACCCGACCCGGACGTGGCCAACACCGGCTTGTACGACTCCGGGTATTTCACGATGGCATACAAAATACCGGTGTCGGTCCACAGCCCGGCCTCTCGCACGTACCAGCCACCAACATCCGAAGGAATGGTGACTTCGGCCATCAGCCAGTTGGCGTTTTTTTCATCTTGAAACAGCGCATTCAACGGCCCGCGCCAGACTTCGCGTTTCAGCGCTTTTGCGTTGGCATCCGGGTTGTAGACGGCGCCGTTGCCGTCGCCGACGGAGATCTGCGCCAGTTTGATCGGCACGCCCGCCGCCTTGCAGGCGGTTTCGTAGGCGATCCCCGCATTCGTGAGCAGGGTGTAATAGTCAGCCATTTAGTGCTCCTGTGGATAAAGGGTGGTGGTTTCGACGGTGTACAGCCCGGCCGCCATAAAAGCGCGGCCCGTGGCCTCGACTCCTGCCAGCACGTTGGGGTAGATCGTGGTCAGTTCGCCGCACAACGTGGCGGCGCCGATGAAGTGACGGCCCGAAGCACTCAGGCCTACGGAGATCGACAAAATGTCGCGCTCGCTCTTGGCGTCAGCCAGGCGGCGATCGAGTCGGGCGTCGATGATTTCGCTGTAGGGCAATTCGGTGTAGGCCCGTACGGAAAAGCTGTAGGGCACGCCAGGCGGTGTTTGTTCGTACCAGGCACGCACCTCTGGGGTGAGTTGCAGACCTTTGGCCGCGTTTTCCAAAGCCTGTCGCGTGCCAGCCTGGCGAGCGGTGGGCCAGGCGAGTTTGACGGTCAGGCGTTTCTCGGCCTCGGGGGCCGTGGAACTCCATTCGTTCACCGCGCGGTCTGCCGCCAGGTAGGGCAGGAACGCCGCCGGCGTGCGATCCGGGTCCATCAATTGCGGGAACGGTGGAGTCACTCGCTCCAGCAACTGGCCAAAGCCCAGGTCCAGCGCCTTTTCCAGCGGTGAGCTGTTGGCGGGCAACAGGCTCGCTTTGGGTTCACTCATAGCGTGCGCACCTCCACCTCGACGCCCGTACAATACGGGGCCTGGAACGCGCTGCTGATGATCGGTTCCAGAGGCTCGAGAATCTGCAGTTGCGCCGCCCCCGCGCTGTGGATGGCGTAGTCGATCCAGCTTGGGTCGACACGACCTTCCAGTCGGTGGCAGGAGTCGGCGTAGGTTTGCAGCAGCTTTTGGGCCGCGACTTGGGTCAATCCTGAATCGGGGCCAGCGTTGATCTTGGCCACCACGCGAATTTTGTAGCGCTGGATCTGCGCGCCCTGGACGGTCACTCGATCAGTTTCCGGTCGCACATCGGGCCGTGCGAAATGTCGACGCACACCGTCAAGCAAATCGGCAGAGGCCGTGCCATCGCCATCCCGTGAAAGCACGGTGACCATCACCTCGCCGGGGGCGGTGCGCCGGCCATTGCCGTCCTTGACCTGTGCCGCATAACCATCCGGGTCGAAGGTGTAGCTGACGGTGACCACGCCTGGTGTAGCGCTTTGCACCTTGACCGACGGCCGTTCGCCGAGGGTGAAGACTTCACGGCGATACTGCATGCGCGAGCCCGCTGCCGGCGCATGGGGCGCCAGGTAATACCGCAGGCGGGCGTCGTCGTCACTCTCAAGAATCGGCGGCACCGGCGGGAAGGCGGCCGGGTCGCCGGGGTCGAGTACCTGCCGCTCCAGGCCCATGTCGGCCAGACGAGCATCCAGGTTGCTGCCGGTGGCCCACCACGCCAGCATCTGTTTGATGCGGGCGTTGTATTTGCGCTCGTGGGTTTGCAGGCGCACGCAAAACGCTTCCAGGGCCAGGGTCAGCAGTTCGCTTTCGTTGTCGAGACTGACCTTGAGTTTGGCCGCGCTTTGCGGCGCACGGATGGCGACGTAATCGACGACGAAGGCTTTGAACTCGGCCAATAAAGGTTCGAACTCATCGACAGCGATGATCGCCGGTTCTGCCAGTTGGTTCTGGCCAGGGATCAGCATGCTCATGTCACGACCTCGAAAGACTGTTGGCGGTTTTTCCAGGTGCCGGCAAAACGCAGCAACAAACCGGCGCCCTGGCGAGTGGCGACGATGACCTGGGGTTGAAAATCGGCGATGCCGTTCTGGGCGTTATAGAACGCCTGGGCGGCATGGCTCTGGGCGAGAATCAGCAAGTCGTCGCCCAGGTTCTGGCCGAGCAGTTGGGGGATGAGCGAGCCGTACAAAGGCCGCTTCTGACGCGTGCCCACGGGGGTGGTCAGCGCTCGGGTGGCACGCTGCACAAATTGCAGCCAGTCATTGACGGCTGCTCCGGTGTTCCTATCGATTCCGATCATGGCAAATCCTTATGCGCTGCTGATCACTCGGCCTTGGTGATCCACCACCGGGCCGCTCAAATGCACGCCGGCCGCATCCAGCAACACGCCGCTGGCGCCGAGTTGCAGGGTGATGCTCTGGGCCGTCATCGTCAGGCTGGCGGCACCGACCTTGACCTCGACCTGTTCGCGGGAGCCGCTGAGTGTGGTGGGGCCATTGACCCAATTGAAGGTGTGGCTGGCATCGTCGTAATCGCTTTGGGTGCCGTCCTGATGGCGGCGGCGTGTTAGCGAAGCAACACTGGAGACAGGCGGAAACAGACTACTGTTGAGGCCGAACAAAGCCACCGACTGCGAGCCCCCTTCCCCACCGCCATAGTTAAGCAACAGGCATTGCTCGCCGACTGACGGAATGCGGGTTTCGGTCTGCGCCCCCGCGCTGGGGTTGAAGAACCGGATGGCCGGGGTAAGCAACTCGCCGTGGCTGACCTTGCAGGTATTGCTGACAGCGTCCACTTCCTGGCACACACCGATGCGGCAGAAGCTTTCGGCGCGACGGTAGAGGTCTTCGAGTTGGGCTTCCATTTCAGCCAGGCGCTCGACGATCGGCCCCAGTTGCATGCGTAGCAATGCATCGAACATGGACTACTCCTGCAGGGGGCGATATTGGTCAGGATCATCGATGTTCGAGACTTCCCAGGTGCGGGCAAACAGCGGTGTGCCGGTGGGGTCTTCGAGCAGCGACGGGCCGAGGTAGAGGGTTTGGGTGAAGGACACGGTCCAGGTGTCGTAGTCCGTTTCTGCAATGGATGAAGTCGACGGCGCCGCGACAATGTTGGTGGGCAAGTCGCATTGGTCTGGCGGCAGGCCCCAGCGATTATCCAGGGCCAGGTCCATCACTTGGCTGGCCAGATCGCAGGCGTCGAAAGGGGCTGAGCCGGCAGGTACATTGACCTTAAGCAAAACCGTGAGGGCATGAGCCTTGCGCCCGTCCATGGAGCGAAAACCAGGCCCATTGCGTTCAATGCTGATCAAGACGCCGGGGCCCTGAGCGTCCAGGTGTGTTCCCAAGCTCAGCTGTGGGAAAGCGTTCTTCAACGCCAGCCCAATGGCTTCGGGAAGCCGGGAAGGTTTTTCAATAAGTGTCATTGGGTCGCGTCCTTGCAGCGGGTTACGGCTGATCCGGGCGAGACGTCGGGGTCTCGTTGACCCCGATGCGCTTGGCCGCCCAGCGTTCATAAAGGCCGATGGCGACGTCCGCGCCGGCCATGGCGGTGAGGCAACCAATGGCACCCGCGGTCCAGATCGACATGCCGGCGGCGTAGCACAGCATCAACGCCGAAACCCCGCAGACCATGCACGCCCCGGACCGCAGGGCCAGGCGCCGTATTAGCGACCAGCCACGGGCGCCCTCTTTGTCGGCGCGCCACATTTCGCCGGACACCCCGCCGATCAGGGCCAGTGCGATCACCAGCCAGATCGGCATTTCCGCTAACGCTTGCTGCTCGTTTGTCATGTCACGCCTCCTGGCTGAGCACTGCCGGCAACGTGCCGGCTTCCTTGGTAAATCCATGCAGTGGTAGGCATTCCAAAAAGCCCGGTCGCCCGGGCTTTTCAGTAATGATGTCCTCGGTCTTTCGGCGCTACTGGCGCGGTACGGACCTTTCCTCGATGTTTTTCCGACCACGATCCCTGTCTGCCGGATAACTGCTTCTGGTGCTTTACGCTGCACACCCGGGTCAGTTGCCAACCCTCTGAACCGTTATGAGGCCGGTTCATCGCTGCCTGTTCTTGAAGCGGTGGTGAAACTAAAGAGCGTCGGCATCCTTGCCGGTGTCACCTGGCATCCCTGCCATCGCTTCGATGGCGTCCTTGCCGATGTTGCGTGCCTTCCTTGTCTTCCTTGGCAGCATCCTTGCCGCCTCCACCAGGCCTTGTTGGCTGGCTTGAGACGAAGAATATGCATGTATGCATATACAGTCAATGCACAAATGCATTTATTTTTCCTGATGAAATGCATGAATGCATTTTCAGCCTTGTAGGCAGTGGGGTTGGTGGTTTTTTGCGAACGAAAAAAAGCCCGCTCGTGGGCGGGCTTTGTCTTACTGAAGAAGGTTAACGAGCGTACATGCCCCACCAGAATACATGGCCGAGGATGCTGATCTGCTCATCCTGGATATCCTGGAAGCTGTAGTCCTCGTCAGGGTGCTCATCGCGATTGAAACTGCGCAGGCGAATCCCGGAAGGCAGGCGGTAGAGCTGTTTCACGCGCAACTGACCATTGTGATTGATGGCATACAAGTCGCCATCGACAATGTCGCCGATGCCGCTCTTGCCCGCATTCACCCCAACGGTGGCGCCGTCACGCAGTACCGGCAACATGCTGTTGCCACGTACTGTCACGCACTTGGCCTGGTCGAACTGCACACCGTTGTGGCGAAGGCTGCGCTTGCCGAACCGCAGGCTGGCTTTCTCGCTTTCCTCGATGACGAATCTTCCTGATCCAGCAGCCAATTCAACCTCGCGCAAAAAGGGGATCGACACCTCGTCATCATTAACGGGCGTGTCGTCGTCCCACAGGCTTATGTCCTTGAGTTCGGAATGCATCGGGTCACGCCCCTCCTCCCGCGAAACGCCCACCGCCACGCGCCCGCGCAGTTGATCGGTGCTCACGCGAAAGTACTCGGCGATGCGGGAAATATGCTTGTCCGACGGATCCACGATCTTGCCGCTGAGGATCCGTGACAGCGTGGATTGAGGCACGCCGGTACGCCGGTGAAGCTCCGTGGGGGAGATCCGGTCGCGGTCCAGCAGTTCTCTTAATACGGTTGAAACGTTGCGTTTTTGCATAACGGGGATGATGACGGGGGATTTAGGGGTTGGCAAATGCAAATTTGCATATTTCATGCATTTACCTTGCCGGGATACCTATCCGTTTGCGAACTGCGTAGCCACGACCTCGCGTGTTAACCTTGCCGCCATCGCAAAATCGCAGGGCCGAATGCCCCACCTTTGCCCCACTCCTTTCAACGAATTTGCCTACGACCCAATGAGTAAAGCCACTTCAGATCTATCCTCCCACACCCCGATGATGCAGCAGTACTGGCGCCTCAAGAACCAGCACCCTGATCAGTTGATGTTCTATCGCATGGGCGACTTCTACGAGATCTTCTATGAAGACGCGAAGAAGGCCGCCAAGTTGCTGGACATCACCCTCACCGCGCGCGGGCAGTCGGCGGGGCAGTCGATTCCGATGTGTGGCATTCCTTACCACTCGTTGGAAGGCTACCTGGTCAAGCTGGTGAAGCTGGGCGAGTCGGTGGTGATTTGTGAGCAGATCGGCGACCCGGCGACGAGCAAGGGGCCGGTGGAACGTCAGGTGGTGCGCATTATTACGCCGGGGACGGTGAGTGATGAGGCGCTGCTGGATGAGCGTCGCGACAACCTGATCGCCGCTGTACTGGGGGATGAGCGCCTGTTCGGCCTGTCGGTGCTGGATATCACCAGTGGCAACTTCAGCGTGCTGGAGATCAAGGGCTGGGAGAACCTGCTGGCGGAGCTGGAGCGTATCAATCCGGTCGAGCTGTTGATACCGGATGATTGGCCAAAGGACTTGCCGGCAGAAAAACGCCGTGGGACCAAGCGTCGTGCGCCGTGGGATTTCGAGCGTGATTCGGCGCTGAAAAGTCTCTGCCAGCAATTCTCTGTGCAGGACCTTAAAGGCTTCGGTTGTGAAACCCTGACCCTGGCCATCGGCGCTGCCGGTTGCCTGCTCAGCTATGCCAAGGAAACCCAGCGCACCGCCCTGCCGCACTTGCGCAGCCTGCGCCATGAGCGCCTCGACGACACCGTGGTGCTGGATGGTGCGAGCCGTCGCAACCTGGAGCTGGACACCAACCTGGCCGGCGGTCGCGATAACACCCTGCAATCGGTGGTCGACCGTTGCCAGACCGCCATGGGCAGCCGCTTGCTGACCCGTTGGCTGAACCGCCCACTGCGGGACTTGAGCGTGCTGCAAGCGCGCCAGTCGTCTATTACCTGCCTGCTGGACGGATACCGTTTTGAGAAGCTGCAGCCGCAGTTGAAGGAAATCGGCGACATCGAGCGCATCCTGGCGCGGATCGGCCTGCGTAACGCTCGCCCCCGCGACCTGGCACGCCTGCGCGATGCCCTCGGCGCCCTGCCGCAGTTGCAGGCCGCAATGACCGATCTGGACACGCCGCACCTGCAACAACTGGCCGTGATCGCCAGCACCTACCCGGAACTCGCGGCGCTGCTGGAAAAAGCCATCATCGACAACCCGCCGGCGATCATTCGTGATGGCGGTGTACTCAAGACAGGTTACGACAGCGAGCTGGATGAGCTGCAGGCCCTCAGCGAAAACGCCGGGCAGTTCCTGATCGACCTGGAAGCCCGCGAAAAAGCCCGCACCGGCCTGGCCAACCTGAAAGTCGGCTACAACCGTGTGCACGGCTACTTCATCGAATTGCCGAGCAAGCAGGCTGAATCAGCACCGATCGACTATCAACGTCGCCAAACGCTTAAAGGTGCCGAACGTTTTATCACCCCTGAGCTGAAAGAGTTCGAAGACAAGGCACTGTCGGCCAAGAGCCGTGCCCTGGCTCGGGAAAAAATGCTGTATGAGAACCTGTTGGAAGACCTGATCAGCCAACTGGCACCGTTGCAAGACACCGCCGCTGCATTGGCCGAATTGGATGTGCTGAGCAACCTGGCCGAACGTGCGCTGAACCTTGACCTGAACTGCCCGCGTTTTGTGAGCGAGCCGTGCATGCGCATCGTGCAAGGGCGTCACCCGGTGGTGGAGCAGGTGTTGACCACGCCGTTCGTCGCCAACGACCTGTCGCTGGACGACGATACCCGCATGCTGGTGATCACCGGTCCGAACATGGGCGGTAAATCCACCTACATGCGCCAGACCGCGTTGATCGTGTTGCTGGCACATATCGGCAGCTTCGTGCCGGCTGCCAGTTGCGAATTGTCCCTGGTGGACCGCATTTTCACGCGGATCGGCTCCAGCGATGACCTGGCCGGCGGCCGTTCGACCTTTATGGTGGAAATGAGCGAAACCGCCAACATCCTGCACAACGCCACCGAGCGCAGCCTGGTGCTGATGGACGAAGTGGGGCGCGGCACCAGCACCTTCGACGGCCTGTCCCTGGCGTGGGCGGCGGCGGAGCGATTGGCACACCTGCGTGCCTATACGTTGTTCGCCACCCACTACTTCGAGCTGACTGTACTGCCGGAAAGCGAGCCACTGGTGGCCAACGTGCACCTGAACGCCACCGAGCACAACGAACGCATCGTGTTCCTGCACCACGTACTGCCGGGGCCAGCCAGCCAGAGTTACGGCTTGGCCGTGGCGCAATTGGCCGGTGTGCCGAACGATGTGATTCTGCGCGCCCGCGAGCACCTCAGCCGCCTGGAAACCACAGCCCTGCCCCATGAAACCGTGGTCGCAAGCCCTTCCAAGGCCCCTAGCAAACCTGCCGCTCCACACCAGAGCGATATGTTCGCCAGCCTGCCCCACCCGGTGCTGGAAGAGTTGGCCAAGCTTGACCTGGATGACTTGACGCCGCGTAAAGCGCTCGAAATGTTATATGCACTGAAGGTTCGGATATAACGCTGGCGCTTGCAAGCTGGTAGACTCTCGCGCGGTTTGGGATGCTGCGGGCTATTAGCCTGGCCTGCAGACTATCGCTCCCGAACCTCGCGAGCCCTGCCACAAAGGGTTTCGCTGCCGCCGCCTGAGGAGAGAATTAGAAATGACCTTCGTCGTCACCGACAACTGCATCAAGTGCAAGTACACCGACTGCGTGGAAGTATGTCCGGTGGACTGCTTCTACGAAGGCCCGAACTTCCTGGTTATCCACCCGGACGAGTGCATCGACTGCGCCCTGTGTGAGCCAGAATGCCCGGCCGTCGCTATTTTCTCCGAGGACGAAGTCCCGGCAGAGATGCAGGAATTTATTCAGTTGAACGTCGAGCTGGCGGAAATCTGGCCGAACATCACTGAACGCAAGGATCCGATGCCGGATGCTGCGGAATGGGATGGCAAAAAAGGTAAGATTGCAGACCTCGAACGCTGATAGCGTCGTCGCCCCAAAAGGCCCCTTGCGGGCCTTTTTGCGTTTCTACAGGGCGGGCTTTACTTTTCTACAGGCAAAAAAAAGGGGCGGTATGACCCGCCCACATTTTTTCCCTAGTCCCTGTGTTCCTTTTCATCATCCTGATGAATCGCATCCTGCGACGTTCCTTGAACCATCGTTCCTTGATGGCTGTGTCAATCCGTGGACACAGGGCTGATCTTAAAGAGTTCCAATGTAAGTTCAACGGGATCCAAGCGCAGGGACCACCATTGATCTCGGTCAACTCGAAAAAAATAACCCTTTAATATCAATGAGATAAAAAACACTCTCAACGATTCAAGACGGCCAAGGCGGGTAAAAAAACCAATCACTTACGAAAAAGTAAGCGAATGCTTACACGAGCAATTGCGTAAAAGCGTAACTGCGACCTTTCTCCGGCCATCCAGATAAGAAAAAGCCCCGACACGTCGAGGCTCCTTTTCCCGCCAACGGCTCAGTCGTCGCTGACCGTAATGGTCGGCATGGCTGGCGCGGCGGCTTCCTGCAGGACGATTCGTGCGCCCACATGGCGCGCCAATTCCTGGTAGATCATCGCGATCTGGCTGTCCGGCTCTGCAACCACCGTTGGCTTGCCGCCGTCGGCCTGCTCGCGGATCAACATCGACAACGGCAGCGAAGCCAACAGTTCCACACCGTACTGGGTGGCCAGCTTCTCGCCACCGCCTTCGCCGAACAGATGCTCGGCATGGCCGCAGTTGGAGCAGATATGCACCGCCATGTTTTCCACGACGCCCAGTACCGGGATGTTGACCTTGCGGAACATCTCCACGCCTTTCTTCGCGTCCAGCAGCGCCAGGTCCTGGGGCGTAGTGACGATTACAGAACCGGCCACCGGGACTTTCTGCGCCAGGGTCAGCTGGATATCACCGGTGCCTGGCGGCATGTCGATCACCAGGTAGTCCAGGTCGCCCCAGGCCGTCTGGGTCACCAACTGCAGCAGCGCACCCGAGACCATCGGCCCGCGCCAGACCATCGGCGTGTTGTCATCGGTAAGGAAGGCCATGGACATGACCTCCACGCCCAGCGACTCGATCGGCACGAACCACTTCTGGTCCTTGACCTTGGGCCGCGTGCCCTCGGCAATGCCGAACATCACGCCTTGGCTCGGACCGTAGATATCGGCGTCGAGAATCCCCACGCGCGCGCCTTCACGGGCCAGGGCCAGGGCCAGGTTGGCGGCGGTGGTGGATTTGCCCACGCCGCCTTTGCCGGACGCGACCGCAACCACGTTCTTGACGTTGGCCAGGCCTGGAATCTGCGCCTGGGCCTTATGCGGGGCAATCACGCATTGGATGTCGACCTTGGCGGTCGCTACGCCGTCGAGGCCTTCGATAGCCATTTGCAGCATCTGCGCCCAGCCGCTTTTGAACAAGCCGGCGGCATAGCCCAGTTCCAACTGGACCGAGACCTGGTCGCCCTGGACCTCGATGGCCCGTACACAACCGGCACTGACCGGGTCCTGGTTCAAATAGGGGTCGGTGTACTGGCGAAGAACGGCTTCCACCGCTGCGCGATTGACGGCGCTCATGGGCTACTCCCGAAAAAAGACTGACTGAAACAGGCGGCTATCCTAACCGTTCCGACCGGTTAACGGCATGCTTTCGCAGCCAGGGAATGTTCTGAAACAGCGCCACGGGGTGAAATATATTTCCCGGCGCTTTATAGTGGCCGACCTCCGTTTCATCAAGTAGCCGAGCCCCATGTCCGAGCCACGCAAGATCCTCGTCACCAGCGCCCTGCCCTATGCCAATGGTTCCATCCATCTTGGCCATATGCTTGAGTACATCCAGACCGATATGTGGGTGCGCTTCCAGAAGCATCGCGGCAATCAATGCATTTATGTCTGCGCGGACGACGCCCACGGTTCGGCCATCATGTTGCGCGCCGAAAAGGAAGGCATCACCCCGGAACAACTGATCGCCAACGTGCAGGCTGAACACAGCGCCGACTTTGCCGAGTTCCTGGTGGATTTCGACAACTTCCACTCGACCCACTCCGAAGAAAACCGCGAGCTGTCGAGCCAGATCTACCTGCGCTTGAAAGAAGCCGGGCATATCGACCAGCGTTCGGTGACCCAGTATTTCGACCCGGAAAAGAAAATGTTCCTGGCCGACCGCTTCATCAAGGGCACTTGCCCGAAATGCGGCACCGAAGACCAGTACGGCGACAACTGCGAAAAATGCGGTGCCACCTACGCGCCGACTGAGCTGAAGAACCCTAAGTCGGCGATTTCCGGCGCCACCCCGGTGCTCAAGGACTCCCAGCACTTCTTCTTCAAGCTCCCGGATTTCCAGGCCATGCTGCAAACCTGGACCCGCAGCGGCACCCTGCAGGACGCCGTGGCCAACAAACTCGCCGAATGGCTCGACAGCGGCCTGCAGCAGTGGGACATCTCCCGCGATGCGCCGTACTTCGGCTTCGAGATCCCGGGCGAGCCAGGCAAGTATTTCTACGTGTGGCTGGACGCGCCGATCGGCTACATGGCCAGCTTCAAGAACCTGTGTGACCGCACGCCCGAGCTGGACTTCGACGCGTTCTGGAACAAGGACTCCACCGCCGAGCTGTACCACTTCATCGGCAAGGACATCGTCAACTTCCACGCCCTGTTCTGGCCGGCGATGCTCGAAGGTTCGGGCTACCGCAAGCCGACCGCCATTGCCGTGCACGGCTACCTGACGGTCAACGGCCAGAAGATGTCCAAGTCCCGTGGCACCTTTATCAAGGCGCGCACCTACCTGGATCACCTGTCGCCGGAATACCTGCGCTACTACTACGCCTCCAAGCTGGGCCGTGGCGTGGATGACCTCGACCTGAACCTGGAAGACTTCGTACAGAAGGTCAACTCGGACCTCGTGGGCAAAGTCGTCAACATCGCCAGCCGCTGCGCCGGGTTTATCCACAAGGGCAACGCTGGTGTGCTGGTGGCCGAAAACGCCGCACCCGAGCTGACCGACGCGTTCCTCGCCGCCGCGCCAAGCATCGCCGACGCCTATGAAGCCCGTGACTTTGCCCGCGCCATGCGCGAAATCATGGGCCTGGCCGACCGTGCCAATGCCTGGATCGCCGACAAGGCACCGTGGTCGCTGAACAAGCAGGAAGGCAAGCAGGCGGAAGTCCAGGCGATCTGCGCCACGGGCGTCAACCTGTTCCGCCAGTTGGTGATCTTCCTCAAGCCAGTGCTGCCGTTGCTGGCCGCCGATGCCGAGGCGTTCCTGAACGTCGCGCCGCTGACCTGGAACGACCACGCCACGTTGCTCAGCAATCATCAGTTGAATGAGTTCAAGCCGCTGATGACCCGTATCGACCCGGTGAAGGTGCAGGCCATGACCGACGCGTCGAAGGAAGACCTGGTTGCCAGCCAGACCGACACCGGTGAATCCGCGTCTGCAGGTAATGGCGAGTTGGCCAAGGACCCGATTTCCCCGGAAATCGAGTTCGACGCCTTTGCCGCCGTGGACCTGCGCGTGGCGCTGATCGTCAAGGCTGAAGCCGTGGAAGGTGCCGACAAGCTGCTGCGCCTGACGCTGGACCTGGGTGGCGAGCAACGCAACGTGTTCTCCGGGATCAAGAGTGCCTACCCGGACCCGTCCAAGCTCGATGGCCGCCTGACCATGATGATCGCCAACCTCAAGCCTCGGAAAATGAAGTTCGGCCTCTCGGAAGGCATGGTGATGGCGGCCGGCCCTGGCGGCGAAGAAATCTACCTGCTGAGCCCTGACAGCGGCGCCAAGCCGGGCCAACGCATCAAGTAAGCCCATGGGCCTACGATGAGCGAAACAGGTCTACTGTAGGAGCCCGGCTTGCCGGCGATGGCGTTCTCAAGGACGCCATCGCAAGCAAGCCGGGCTCTTACACATCCACTACCCGCCCGTTCGCTTGACCGGCATGCCAATGATCACCCCATGAACCTGATTCAACGTATCGACGCGCTGCTGCCACAGACCCAATGCGGCAAGTGCGGGCACCCGGGCTGCAAGCCTTACGCCGAGGGCATCGCGCTTGGCGAGGCAATCAACAAGTGCCCGCCCGGTGGCCAGGAAACCATCGCCGGCCTGGCGCAGTTGCTGCAGGTGCCTGTGCTGGAACTGGACACCAGCCGTGGCGAGGCTCCCGCCCAGGTCGCCTATATCCGTGAAGCCGAGTGCATCGGCTGCACCAAATGCATCCAGGCTTGCCCCGTGGATGCGATTGTCGGTGCGGCCAAGCTGATGCATACCGTTATCGCCGATGAGTGCACCGGTTGCGACCTGTGCGTCACACCCTGCCCCGTCGATTGCATTGAGATGCGCCCAGCAGCGGCCGTGCTGCCTATCGTTGGAGGCCTGGCGTCCAATGCTCATGAGTTCCATGAACGCAGCCTCAAGCGTGATCGCGCCCGACGGCGTTATGAACAACGCACTGCACGCTTGCAGCGGGAAGAAGCGCATAGACTCGCCGAGCGCCTGGCTCGGGCCAAGCGCCCAGCAACGGCTGCCCCCGTGCAGACAGATACGACTCAGGCCGCTCAGGATGCAGCGATCAAGAAAGCCAAAATCTCGGTTGCAATGAGTCGCGCCCAGTTACACAAATCGCTGAAGGCATTTGGTCACCCACCTACATTTGAGCAGCAGTCGCAATTGATCGTGCTCCAACAGCAGTTCGAAGCGGCTGAACAGGCACTCGCGGCATTGGAGCTCAGCACTCCGACACCTTTGCCCACACAGAAGGACCCGGCGCTCAAACGCGCAAAAATCCAGCTGGCCATGCGCCGGGCCGAACTGAAAAAAGCCCAGGACTTGAACGCTGACGAGCAACAGTTGGCAACCTTGAGTGCAGCCCTGTCCAGTGCGGAGCAGGCGCTGCATGATGCCGAGGCGGAAAGCGACCAACCCAGGCCCGACTTGCAACGCGTGGAAAAACGCCCTATCGATGCCCAGTTGCGCCAGCTGAAAACGGCGCTGGCATATGCACGGGCTGAAGTCAGCAAGCTGCAACGCCAACCCGGTGTCAGTGCACAGGAGCTGGACGTCGCGCAACAGAAGCTCGAGCAAGCGCAGCTTCGGGTAGATACCCACACCAGCCCTTGACCCGCGACAGGCGCTGCAAGAGGTGCCAACGATGGTTTATCCTGCAAGCGCTGCCCCTATTCGAAGATCATGCTGACCGCCTGCAAGGAACCGCCCGCCCGATGAATGCCGCAAAACGCCTGGAAATATTCCGCAGGCTTCACGAAGACAATCCAGAACCCAAGACCGAACTGGCCTACTCAACGCCGTTCGAGTTGCTGATTGCGGTGATCCTGTCGGCCCAATCCACGGACGTGGGCGTCAACAAGGCCACGGCCAAACTGTATCCGGTGGCCAACACGCCAGAAGCGATCTATGCCTTGGGCGTGGAAGGGTTGTCGGAATACATCAAGACGATCGGACTGTACAACAGCAAAGCCAAGAATGTCATCGAGACCTGCCGTCTGCTGGTGGAACTCCATGGCAGCGAAGTGCCACAAACTCGCGAAGCACTGGAAGCCTTGCCTGGGGTCGGCAGAAAAACGGCCAACGTTGTACTGAACACTGCATTTCGGCAACTGGCCATGGCGGTGGACACCCATATATTTCGTGTCAGCAACCGCACCGGCATTGCCCGTGGCAAAAACGTGGTGGAAGTCGAAAAGCAGTTGATGAAGTTCGTGCCCAAGCCCTACCTGCTTGACTCCCACCACTGGCTGATCCTGCACGGTCGCTACGTTTGCCAGGCGCGCAAGCCGCGTTGCGGCAGCTGCCGCATAGAAGACCTGTGTGAATACAAGGAGAAAACGTCCGACGATTGAGTGATCATTGTTTTTTTCGATCAATCGATTGAAAAAATCTTTTTTACCCGTTCATGGATTATCGTTATAAGGGGCGCCAACGGCAGTCTTAGCCTGGAGTTAACCTTATGAGCACTGGCAAAGAACAACTCGATGTAGAAGACGACCTCGTTGCGGAGTCGGACGATGATGGGGAAGCACCTGTTGCAGAGGTGGCCAAGACCAATTTGAGCAAACGCCGCACCATCGACAATCTTCTGGAAGAGCGACGCTTGCAAAAACAACTGGCCGACTACGACTTCGACCTCTGATCAATCCGTTGACGACCGGAAGCCTCCCTGACGGAGGCTTTTTTGTGCCGGTAATCCTTCCTAATGCCTGCGGCGTAACACGTTCGCCTATACCAGGCCGTTGCGTTGGGCCAATTCGATCAAGTCGACAAGGGAGCGGGCGTTAAGCTTGAGCAGAAGGCGAGTCTTATAGGTACTGACGGTCTTGTTGCTAAGGAACATGCCATCGGCAATCTCCTTGTTGGTTTTGCCACGTGCCAGTTGCTGCAACACCATCATCTCCCGACCTGAAAGGCGCTCGACCATATCTGCTTCACTGGCGTTGCCAATGGTGGAGCGCACCGAGTTCAGTGCCTGGTTCGGAAAGTAGCTGTAGCCGGACAATACCGCCTTGATGGCGCTCAGCAGTTCGGCCAGGTCCTGTTGCTTGCACACATACCCTGCTGCGCCCGCCTGCATGCAGCGCATGGAGAAATGGCCCGGAGCCTGGGACGTCAGCACCAGCACCTTGAAGGGCGCAGGTTGTTTGGCAGAAGACAGCCGGCAGATAACTTCCAGGCCGTCGAGCTTGGGAATACCGATATCCAGTATGACAATGTCCGGCGTGTATTCCTTGGCAAGTTGCAGCGCATCGACACCGTTATCAGTCTCGGCAACGACCTCATAACCATGACGCTCCATTAGCATGCGCACAGCAAGTCGAATGACAGGATGATCATCCACGATCAGCACTTTATTCATGAGAAAGTCCAATTTCGCTGTTCGAATTATTTAGAGCAAGCACAATAGCCTAGTCGTTTCCTAGTTGGCATAGTGTTCCCCCCCAAGCAACAGCAAGCAGAGACCCAACCCACACAGATAAAGGAATCGCCCTACAAAAAAACGCCAACTTGGAGGTATAGCGTTTTATGGAGCCTTTCAGATCTTTCCTTGGGCTTACATATTTTGAGTGAAATTTCCAAAGGGTAAGGGGCCTTGGGTAAACGTTCTGCACAAGGCTTTCAGGAAATTCCCCTTGCTTGGCGTTTTCCACAGGGACGGCATGCGAAATAAATTCGACACTTTTAGTTCCATTTAACATATTTACTTTCACCCCAAAGTCCTACAGACCATTCAGCACATTGCTGCTTATCTGCACTTTCATGAGTGAGGTTTCTGTAAGACCAGTTCCTACGCAGGTGTAAATATTCATGCCGACCTACATAATGCTAGTGACCTGCCAATAACCGCCATCGAAGTTTTTCTGACAAAAAAAACATCAACATTTTTTAAACAAAATTAAACATCACAAAGCCGGACAAATAGACAGGCAAAAAAATGGCCCCTTGAACAAGGGGCCATTTCTATAACGCGTGAAACACTCAGAACAACGAGCGACCTTTGTTGGCCGCAATGCGCATGCGCAGAGCATTCAACTTGATAAAGCCAGCTGCGTCCGCCTGGTTGTAGGCGCCGCCATCTTCTTCGAAGGTAGCGATGTTGGCGTCGAACAGCGACTCATCGGACTTGCGGCCGGTGACGATCACGTTGCCCTTGTACAGCTTCAGGCGCACAACGCCGTTCACGTGGACCTGGGATGCGTCGATCATCTGTTGCAGCATCAGACGCTCAGGGCTCCACCAGTAGCCGGTGTAGATCAGGCTGGCGTACTTGGGCATCAGCTCGTCTTTGAGGTGAGCCACTTCGCGGTCCAGGGTGATCGACTCGATGGCGCGGTGGGCGCGCAGCATGATGGTGCCGCCTGGGGTTTCGTAGCAGCCACGGGACTTCATGCCCACGTAACGGTTCTCGACGATGTCGAGACGGCCGATACCGTGCTCGCCGCCGATACGGTTCAGGGTCGCCAGCACGGTGGCCGGGGTCATTTCGACGCCGTCCAGTGCAACGATGTCGCCGTTACGGTAGGTCAGTTCCAGGTACTGTGGCTTGTCTGGAGCGTTCTCCGGGGAGACGGTCCATTTCCACATGTCTTCTTCGTGCTCGGTCCAGGTGTCTTCCAGCACGCCGCCTTCATAGGAGATGTGCAGCAGGTTGGCGTCCATCGAGTACGGGGACTTCTTCTTGCCGTGGCGTTCGATCGGGATGGCGTGCTTTTCAGCATAATCCATCAGCTTTTCACGGGACAGCAGGTCCCACTCACGCCAAGGGGCAATCACTTTTACGCCTGGCTTGAGCGCGTAGGCACCCAGCTCGAAACGTACCTGGTCGTTGCCCTTGCCGGTAGCGCCATGGGAAATGGCGTCGGCGCCGGTTTCGTTGGCGATTTCGATCAGGCGTTTGGCGATCAGCGGACGTGCGATGGAAGTACCCAGCAGGTACTCGCCTTCGTAGACGGTGTTGGCGCGAAACATCGGGAAAACGAAATCGCGGACGAACTCTTCGCGCAGGTCGTCAATGTAGATCTCTTTCACGCCCATGGCTTGCGCCTTGGCACGTGCAGGTTCGACCTCTTCGCCCTGACCCAGGTCAGCGGTGAAGGTCACCACTTCACAGTTATAAGTATCCTGCAGCCACTTGAGGATCACCGAAGTGTCCAGGCCGCCGGAATACGCGAGAACGACCTTGTTTACGTCGGCCATGCCATCACTCCACGGGGTTGTACGGAAAGGCGTCGATTCTACCGACCAAAACCGTGAATTTACAGAGGCGCGACAGCAAATGAAGATAAAGCGACAGATTATGTCGAGCGGGCGACCGATGGTCGCACCTTACGACGTGTGCGCGGGGTTGCTCGGGCCGGTGGCCGTGGGCGCCGGTTTCTCGGGGGCTGCCACACGCTCAAGCTGAATGTTGACGCGGCGATTGCGGGCCCGGTTTGCCGCGTTGGTATTGGGCGCCAATGGGTAGCTTTCGCCATGAAAGCGCAAGGTGATCTGCGATTCCTGGATACCGTTGGCCTTCAGGTAATCCATTACTGCCAGGCCGCGACGGCGCGAGACATCCCGGTTGGTCAAACGGTTGCCGCTGTTGTCCGAATGGCCATTCAATTCGATATGGTTGACCGTGGGGTCGGCTTTCATGAACGCGAGTATCACATCCAGCTTCTTCTTGGCGGCCGCGTCCAGTTCGATGCCACCCCCGGGGAATCCGACTTCGGTCTGCTTGACCTGGTCGTAATTCATCGGCAACAGCTTGGTGGTGCACAACTGGTAGTCGTTGTAGGCCTTGCTGAATTTCACCGGCAACAGGCGAATTTCCGAGTACCCCCCTTCGCGCCCGTAATGTCGGACCGTCGGGCTGCGCCCTTCAAGCAAACCGGTGAACAGTCGCCCGGCCTGGGCCTGGGAGCTGTTGAACAGCACATCGCCACTACCTGCACGTACGGCGCCAAGGTTGATATCACCGCGCCCCGGCTGCCAGGGCGCCGCAGCGGCCAAGAGTGTCGCGGAACCTGCGCCCAGCGAGCCGTTATAGGCTTTCAGGCGGAACGTCGCCTGCTCACCGGCCCGGCGCACGAACTCACCCGAACCGAAATCCGTGATCGGCTGGGTCAGGCGGCACTCGAACTGGTCGCCTTCCACCTTCCACTCAATATTCTCCAGACGTGTCTGGAACGTGAGGGCCATCGCAGGCAGGCTGGCGAACACACTGAGCAGGGCTAGATAATGCTGGCGCACGGGAGGCTCCACTGGTTTCTACAACACTTCAAAGCGTCATACATCGATAAGGCATACAAAAGGCTATCGGATGCATCCCGCAAAACTTGATAGCGAGTGCCTGATAGAGTCTTTTCCGGTAGCATTCCCACCAGATTGACCCGCCTGGAATCCCCAATGTCCGACCGCCTGACCCTGCTGCGTCCCGACGACTGGCATATTCATCTTCGCGATGGTGCTGCGTTACCCCACACCGTGGCCGATGTAGCGCGCACGTTTGGCCGCGCCATCATCATGCCTAACCTGGTACCTCCGGTGCGTAACGCCGAGCAAGCCGATGCCTATCGCCAGCGAATCCTCGCTGCACGACCGGCCGGCAGCCGCTTCGAACCGTTGATGGTGCTCTACCTCACCGACCGCACCCAGCCCGAAGAGATTCGTGAAGCCAAAGCCAGCGGTTTCGTGCACGCCGCCAAGCTGTATCCGGCAGGCGCGACCACCAACTCCGACTCCGGCGTGACCAGTATCGACAAGATCCTGCCGGCGATCGAAGCCATGGCCGAAGTTGGCATGCCGCTGTTGATCCACGGTGAAGTCACCCGTGGCGACGTCGACGTGTTCGATCGTGAAAAAATCTTCATCGATGAGCACATGCGCCGTGTGGTCGAGCTGTTTCCGACCCTGAAGGTGGTGTTCGAGCACATCACCACCGCCGATGCCGTGCAGTTTGTCACCGAGGCCTCGGCCAACGTTGGCGCAACCATCACCGCGCACCACTTGCTGTACAACCGCAACCACATGCTGGTGGGCGGGATTCGGCCGCACTTCTATTGCCTGCCGATCCTCAAGCGCAACACCCATCAGGTGGCGCTGCTGGACGCCGCGACCAGCGGTAATCCGAAGTTCTTCCTCGGCACCGACTCCGCGCCTCATGCCCAGCATGCCAAAGAAGCCGCGTGCGGTTGTGCCGGTTGCTACACGGCATTTGCTGCCATCGAGCTGTACGCCGAAGCGTTCGAACAACGTAATGCGCTGGACAAGCTCGAAGCATTCGCCAGCCTCAACGGCCCGCGTTTCTACGGCTTGCCGGCGAACACCGACCGCATCACCCTGGTTCGTGAAGACTGGACCGCCCCTGCCAGCCTGCCGTTTGGCGAGCTGACTGTCATCCCGCTGCGCGCCGGTGAAACACTGCGCTGGCGCCTGCTGGAGGAAAGCAAGTGAGTGAAGACCATTACGACGACGAACACGAGCACAGTGGTGGCGGTTCCCGTCACCCGATGGCCGAGCGGTTTCGCGGCTATCTGCCGGTTGTCATCGACGTAGAAACCGGTGGCTTCAACAGTGCCACCGACGCCCTGCTGGAAATCGCTGCGACCACCATCGGCATGGATGAACAGGGCTTTGTGTTCCCGGAACACACCCACTTCTTCCGCGTCGAGCCGTTTGAAGGCGCGAACATCGAAGCGGCCGCTTTGGAATTCACCGGGATCAAGCTCGATCACCCGCTGCGCATGGCCGTGAGCGAAGAAGCGGCGCTGACCGACATCTTCCGTGGCGTGCGCAAGGCGTTGAAGGCCAATGGCTGCAAACGTGCGATCCTGGTGGGTCACAACAGCAGCTTCGACCTGGGCTTCCTGAACGCCGCCGTGGCGCGGCTGGACATGAAACGCAATCCGTTCCACCCTTTCTCCAGCTTTGACACGGCCACCCTCGCCGGCCTGGCGTATGGCCAGACCGTGCTGGCAAAAGCCTGCCAGGCAGCCGGTATCGACTTTGACGGTCGCGAGGCCCACTCGGCTCGCTACGACACCGAGAAGACGGCCGAGCTGTTCTGCGGCATCGTCAACCGCTGGAAAGACATGGGCGGCTGGGAAGACTTCAACGATTGAGATCGTTTCCCGCGCATAAAAAAACCGGCCTTCTCAGGCCGGTTTTTTTGTACCGCTAACGTGGCTTACAGCTTGCCAGCGTTCTCGGTCAGGTAAGCCGCAACGCCTTCTGGCGAAGCGTTCATGCCTTTGTCGCCTTTTTTCCAGTTGGCTGGGCAAACTTCGCCGTGCTCTTCGTGGAATTGCAGGGCGTCAACCAGACGGATCAGCTCTTCCATGTTACGGCCCAGTGGCAGGTCGTTGATGATCTGGGAGCGAACCACGCCTTTGTCGTCGATCAGGAATGCGCCACGGAAAGCCACGCCGCCTTCGGATTCAACGTCGTAGGCCTTGGCGATGTCGTGCTTCATGTCGGCAGCCATGGTGTATTTGACTTTGCCGATGCCGCCATCGTTGATGGCGGTGTTGCGCCAGGCGTTGTGGGTGAAATGGGAGTCGATGGAAACGGCGACCACTTCAACGTTGCGCGCCTTGAAATCGTCCATGCGGTGGTCCAGAGCGATCAGCTCCGAAGGGCAGACGAAAGTGAAGTCCAGCGGGTAGAAGAACACCAGGCCGTATTTGCCTTTGATGGCTTCAGACAGTTTGAAGCTGTCTACGATTTCGCCATTGCCGAGAACGGCGGGTACGTCGAAATCCGGGGCTTGTTTGCCGACGAGTACGCTCATTGGGTATCTCCTGATGTGAGGGTGACGATTGAAGTAAAAGGACCGCCTCCAAGTCTGCCGTGTGTAAGCGACAGCCCTGTGACGCAGTCACGCTTCGTGAAGACCGACCATCATACACTGAAAAAACCGTTCGTCAGCGCACGGGCAACGTCGGTGAATACCCTACGATTCTACTTTGACAATCATTCTCGTTAACATTAAGATCCATCGCACTTAAGCCTTAAACCCGCGACGGTTCTCCCTTATGTATGTGTGCCTGTGTACTGGCGTCACCGACGGACAAATCCGCGAAGCAATCTATGAAGGTTGCTGCAGCTACAAGGAAGTGCGTGAAACCACCGGCGTTGCCAGCCAGTGCGGCAAATGTGCTTGCCTTGCCAAGCAAGTGGTACGGGAAACCCTGACGCAGCTGCAAACAGCCCAGGCCGCGATTCCCTTTTCAGCAGAATTTACACATGCTTAATTGAGCGTGTTTTAAAGAACCGGACTTAGTGTCCGGTTTTTTTATGCCCGTAATTCAATTAGTTAGCGTCAAGACGCGGAACACAAACATTCTTATTCCGATTAATTTTCATTTATTATTCAATAACTTAGGTTTGACACTCAGGATTTCGCCGCTCAAACTCCGCCTTATACACAGCTATTACAGGGCAGGACCCCAGTCATGAAAGGCGACATCTCAGTCATCCAGCAACTCAACAAAATCCTTGCCAATGAACTGGTCGCGATCAATCAGTACTTTCTGCATGCGCGCATGTATGACGATTGGGGCCTGGAAAAGCTGGGCAAGCGTGAATACAAAGAATCCATCAAGGCCATGAAGGACGCCGACGCGCTGATCAAGCGTATCCTGTTCCTCGAAGGCCTGCCGAACGTGCAGGACCTGGGCAAGCTGAACATCGGCGAGCACACCCAGGAAATGATCAGCAGCGACTTGAAGTTCGAGCACAAGAGCCACAGCGACCTGAAGGCCGCTATTGCTCATTGCGAAACCAAGGGTGATTTCGGCAGCCGCGAACTGCTGGAAGATATCCTGGAAGACCAGGAAGAACACATCGACTGGTTGGAAACTCAGCTAGGCCTGATCGACAAGGTCAGCCTGGAAAACTACCTGCAATCGCAGATGGGCGAGTAAGCCCAAACGCACCGGTATAAAAAAGCCCCGCTCTCTTATGAGAAGCGGGGCTTTTTATTGACCGCAGATTATGTAGGAGCCCGGCTTGCCGGCGATGGCGGTTTCAGAGTCACCGCTTGGCTCAAGGCCCTATCGCCGGCAAGCCGGCTCCTACAGATTACGCGTCGGTCTTGGCGGCGGCGTTGGCCGCTGCTTCTTTGATCAGCGCTTGCAGCGAGCCATCGGCCGCCATCTCAACGATGATATCGCTACCGCCGACCAGCTCACCGGCGACCCACAGTTGTGGGAACGTTGGCCAGTTGGCGTATTTCGGCAGGTTGGCGCGAATTTCAGGGTTTTGCAGGATATCCACGTAAGCGAATTTCTCGCCACACGCCATGATGGCCTGGGAAGCCTTCGCGGAGAAACCGCACTGAGGAGCGTTTGGCGCGCCCTTCATGTAAAGCAGAATGGTGTTGTTGGCAATCTGCTCTTTGATCGTTTCGATGATATCCATGGAACACCTCGGCTGGAACTTTGCGACTCACAGGTCGGCACGGTGGCGCATTGTAACGCAAAATCCCAGCGTGGTGCTCAGGCTCCTTATGCGGCCGCCACCTGCACGGGAACCCCGTTCAGCGCGGCATTTCCGGACAATTCGTCCAGTTGCCGCTCGTCGGTCAAGTCATTCGCGCTCGCCCCGGGCTGCCCGCTGGCAATCGTCATCTGCACCCCTGGCCGGCCGTGGCCCCACCCATGGGGCAGGCTGACCACGCCGGGCATCATGTCCTGGCTGGCCACCACTTCCACCTCGATCATGCCGATACGCGAACTCACGCGCACACGCTGCCCATCAACCAGTTGCCGACTCGACAGGTCATCGGGGTGCATCAGCAATTGATGGCGCGGCTTGCCCTTCACCAGCCGGTGATAGTTATGCATCCACGAGTTATTGCTGCGCACGTGTCGACGGCCGATCAGTAGCAGTTCGCCCACCTGGGGCACGGGCTGCGCTGCAAACCGCACCAGATCCGCAAGGATCACCGCCGGTGCAGCCTGGATGTGGCCATCGGCGGTTTTCAACCGCGCAACGAGATTGGCCCGAAGTGGCCCCAAATCCACGCCATGCGGGTGATCGGCCAACATCGCCACCGACAGTTTGTGCTCGGAGGCATCGCCATAAACCCCGGCACGCAGGCCGAAGTCGATCATCTGGGCCGGCGCCATGGTCGGCTTGAGCGTTGCGCCGGTGCGCGCCGCGAACGCCTGGGCCAGGCCGACAAAGATTTCCCAGTCATGCAGCGCGCCTACGGGCTTGGGCAGGATCGCCCGATTGAAACGGGTGACATTACGCACCGCGAACATATTGAAGGTGGTGTCGTAGTGATCATTTTCCAACGCTGACGTGGACGGCAGGATCAGGTCGGCATATCGCGTGGTTTCGTTGATATACAGGTCGACGCTGACCATAAACTCCAAGCTTTCCAGGGCTTGTTCCAACTGGCGGCCATTGGGCGTCGACAACACCGGATTACCGGCGACCGTCACCAATGCGCGGATTTGTCCTTCGCCTTCAGTAAGCATTTCCTCGGCCAAGGCCGACACGGGCAATTCACCGCCGTACTCAGGGCGCCCGGAAACCCGGCTCTGCCAACGATTGAAATGCCCACCACCGGTAGACGCCACCAAGTCCACCGCTGGCGTAGTACACAAGGCGCCGCCCACCCGATCCAGGTTTCCGGTCACCAGGTTGATCAACTGCACCAGCCAGTGACACAACGTGCCGAACGCCTGGGTCGACACACCCATGCGCCCGTAACACACGGCCTTATCCGCACCTGCAAAGTCGCGCGCCAACTGGCGGATCTGCTCGGCCGGCACCGCGCACTGGCCGCTCATGGCCTCGGCAGTAAACCCGGCGATCGCCTGGCGCACCTCATCCAGCCCCGTAACCGGCAAATGCGTGGCACGGGTCAGGTTTTCGGCAAACAGCGTATTGAGCACCCCGAACAACAGCGCTGCATCACCACCCGGGCGAACGAACAGATGCTGATCAGCCATCGCCGCCGTTTCGCTGCGCCGCGGGTCGACCACCACCACTTTGCCGCCCCTGGCCTGGATCGCCTTAAGGCGCTTCTCCACGTCGGGCACGGTCATGATGCTGCCGTTGGAGGCCAGCGGGTTACCGCCCAGGATCAGCATGAAGTCGGTGTGATCGATATCCGGGATCGGCAGCAGCAAACCGTGCCCATACATAAGGTAACTGGTGAGGTGGTGGGGCAGTTGATCCACGGACGTCGCGGAAAAGCGGTTGCGCGTCTTGAGCTGGCCCAGGAAATAGTTGCTGTGGGTCATCAGGCCGTAGTTATGCACGCTGGGGTTGCCCTGGTACACCGCCACGGCGTTTTGCCCATGCTGCGCCTGGATGCCCGCCAGCCGTTCGGCGACCAGCGAGAAGGCTTCATCCCACGGGATCGGCCGCCACTCGCTACCTTCGCGCAGCATGGGCTGGTGCAAGCGATCCGGGTCGTTCTGGATATCCTGCAGCGCCACGGCCTTGGGGCAGATGTGACCACGGCTGAAAGTGTCCAGCGCGTCGCCCTTGATCGAGGTGATCTCCAGGCTGCCGTCGTCGGCCTCGGTGGTTTCCAGGGTCAGGCCGCAAATGGCTTCGCACAGATGGCAGGCACGGTGGTGGAGAGTCTTGGTCATGGCCAGTCTCTTTATCAGGGCTTTGATTGCACTATGGGCCGCGACCGGAGCAGGCACCAGTATCGTTCGCCCCGTGAATCCAAGCCCATCAGGCCAAACCATGGGCAAGCGTGAGCAAATGTTTCAGAACCCGGCGCACAGCCCCTGAAACCGACACAGCCTGGTCTGGGCCCGCCCCCACACATTGCAAAAGGTCTCGGCGCCAGTGTACAAATGGGCCGCTGCTGTCTGGAAATCGTCTTCAAAAGCGCTCTGGCGCCCTTCTTGAACACCCTTAAAAACCGTAGCCCTATTGGTAAGACGCGACATTTAATTATAAGATCGCGCCTTCCCCTATTTCGTCGCCCCGTGCGGCTTTCGCCGCAGGTCTCGCCCGTTGTCACAATAAACAAGGCTTTGAGTATCTGCGGTCTGTTGCAAAAAGGTAGTTAATGATGAGCGCAAGGCACTTTCTCTCCCTGATGGATTGCACGCCCGAAGAGCTGGTCAGCGTGATCCGTCGAGGCATTGAGCTTAAAGACCTGCGTAACCGCGGCGTACTGTTCGAGCCTTTGAAAAACCGTGTGCTCGGCATGATTTTCGAGAAGTCCTCGACCCGCACCCGCGTGTCGTTCGAAGCCGGCATGATCCAGTTGGGTGGCCAAGCCATCTTCCTGTCCTCGCGCGATACCCAACTGGGCCGTGGCGAACCGGTGGCCGACAGCGCCATCGTGCTGTCGAGCATGCTCGATGCGGTGATGATCCGTACTTTTGCCCACAGCACCGTCACCGAATTTGCCGCCCACTCCCGCGTACCGGTGATCAACGGCCTGTCCGATGACCTGCACCCGTGCCAGTTGCTGGCCGACATGCAAACCTTCCTTGAACACCGTGGCTCGATCCAGGGCAAGACCGTGGCCTGGATCGGTGACGGCAACAACATGTGCAACAGCTATATAGAAGCGGCGATCCAGTTCGACTTCAAACTGCGCGTCGCCTGCCCGGAAGGCTACGAGCCCGACGCACGTTTCCTGGCCCAGGCCGGTGACCGCATCACCCTCGTGCGCGACCCACGTGACGCCGTGACCGGCGCTCATCTGGTAAGCACCGACGTCTGGACCTCCATGGGCCAGGAAGACGAAACCGCCAAGCGCCTGGCGCTGTTCGCCCCCTACCAGGTGACCCGCGCCCTGCTCGACCTGGCCGCGCCGGACGTGCTGTTCATGCATTGCCTGCCCGCGCACCGGGGCGAAGAAATCAGCCTCGACCTGCTGGACGACCCACGCTCGGTCGCCTGGGACCAGGCCGAAAACCGTTTGCATGCACAGAAGGCCCTTCTGGAATTCCTCGTGCCGCCGTCGTACCACCACGCATGAGCCAGCCTTTACTGCTGAACCTGCGCAATCTGGCATGCGGCTATCAAGATCAACGGGTGGTGCAGAACCTCAACCTGCACCTCAATGCCGGCGACATCGGTTGCCTGCTGGGCTCTTCGGGTTGCGGCAAGACCACCACCCTGCGCGCGATTGCCGGGTTTGAACCGGTGCACGAAGGCGAAATCAGCCTGACGGGCGAAGTGATCTCCAGCGCCGGGTTCACCCTGGCACCCGAGAAACGTCGTATCGGCATGGTGTTCCAGGATTACGCGTTGTTTCCCCACTTAAGCGTGGCGGACAACATCGCCTTTGGCATTCGCAAGCACCCGCAAAAAGAGCGCGTGGTGGCCGAGTTGCTGGAACTGGTGAACCTGAAGAACCTGGGCAAGCGTTTTCCCCATGAGCTTTCCGGCGGTCAGCAACAGCGTGTTGCCCTCGCCCGCGCACTGGCGCCGGAACCGGCACTGTTGCTGCTGGACGAACCGTTCTCCAACCTTGATGGCGAACTGCGCCGCAAGCTCAGCCACGAGGTGCGCGACATCCTCAAGGCCCGGGGCACCAGTGCGATCCTGGTGACCCATGACCAAGAAGAAGCGTTTGCCGTGAGCGATAAAGTGGGCGTGTTCAAAGAGGGCCGCCTGGAGCAGTGGGACACACCCTACAACCTCTATCACGAACCACAGACGCCCTACGTCGCCAGCTTTATCGGCCAGGGTTACTTCATCCGTGGCCAATTGAGTTCGCCGGAGTCTGTGATTACCGAATTGGGTGACCTGCGCGGTAATCGTGCCTACACCTGGCCTACCGGTGGCGCGGTGGATGTGCTGCTACGCCCGGATGACATCGTCTACGCGCCGGACAGTGCGTTGAAAGCACGGATCGTCGGCAAGACGTTCCTCGGTGCGTCAACCCTGTATCGCTTGCAATTGCCGACGGGCGCGCAATTGGAATCGATCTTCCCGAGCCATGCCGACCATCAGGTTGGGGCGGATGTAGGGATTCGTGTTGCCGCCGAACACCTGGTGTTGTTCCAGGCTTCGGGCAGCACGGCGGCGCAGATTCCGCAGTCCGAATCAGGCGTGCGGCGTTACAGCCCAGCCCACTGACCGCACCGGATCACAAAATGCAGGCGCTGGCTTGCCAGCGATGCAGGCACTTCGGTCTTCCAGTGACACCGAGGGGATGCTATCGCCGGCAAGCCGGCTCCTACAGTTAGATTCCAGTCAAAATTGGTTCAGGGCCGGCCAATCGGCGCGAACTTGGCCTGGGTGTGCTCGGCCAGCACCGCCGCTGGCAATTCAACTTCCAAGCCCCTTCTCCCCGCGCTCACAAAAATCGTCGCAAACGGCTGCGCCGTCTCATCGATAAAAGTCCGCAAGCGCTTCTTCTGCCCCAACGGGCTGATACCGCCCAGCAAATAACCCGTAGAACGCTGCGCTGCTGCCGGGTCGGCCATCTCGACTTTTTTCACACCCGCCGCATGGGCCAACGCTTTCAAGTCCAGGCTTCCGACGACCGGCACCACGGCAACCAACAATTCACCTTTTTCACTGCTGGCCAGCAGGGTCTTGAACACCTGCGCCGGGTCCAACCCCAATTTTTCCGCGGCCTCCAGGCCATATGACGCAGCTTTGGGATCGTGCTCGTAACTGTGGATACGATGTTCGGCGCGAACTTTTTTCAACAGGTCCAATGCGGGGGTCATGACGTCTCCGGGCGTGGCAAACAGATGGCCAATTCTAGGCCAAGCCCACCTAAAAGGCTCTAGTCCGCCCACTCTTAAGGTGCACGCGTAATGTGACAAGCGTGATCATTCACCAGACCAATAGTTTGAAAGTGACTGACAGTTCACTTTCGACCTTTGACAGCCGTCATTCTTGTCTATATTTTTTCGTTTCCGAATACTGTAGGAATAGATCTACAGCACTCGAGCAGCAAGCCGCGACCGGGATGGGGATCCTTGCCACGGTGAAAATCGCGCAACAACCCGTTGAGGTTGTGCGCCAGACAAGAACAACAACTGAGGTTTTCCATGACGACTGCTCTTCAACAGCCTTCACTTTCGAGCCAATGCATGGCCGAGTTCCTGGGGACTGCGCTTCTGATCTTCTTCGGTACAGGATGTGTCGCTGCGCTCAAGGTTGCGGGTGCCAGCTTCGGGTTGTGGGAAATCAGCATCATCTGGGGGGTGGGCGTCAGCATGGCGATCTACCTGAGCGCCGGTATTTCCGGGGCGCACCTCAACCCTGCCGTCAGTATTGCCCTGTGTATTTTCGCCGACTTCGAAAAGCGCAAACTGCCCTTCTATATCCTTGCCCAAGTCGCCGGCGCCTTCTGCTCCGCCGCGTTGGTCTACACCCTGTACAGCAATCTTTTTTTCGATTACGAACAAACCCACCATATGGTTCGTGGCACACAAGCGAGCCTGGAACTGGCCTCGGTCTTCTCCACCTACCCTCACCCACTGCTGAGCACGGCCCAGGCCTTCCTGGTGGAAGTGGTGATTACCGCGATCCTGATGGGTGTGATCATGGCCCTGACCGACGACAACAACGGCCTGCCGCGTGGTCCATTGGCACCCCTGCTGATTGGCTTGCTGATCGCCGTGATTGGCAGTGCCATGGGCCCGCTGACCGGCTTCGCGATGAACCCGGCGCGTGATTTCGGGCCGAAGCTGATGACCTTTTTCGCAGGCTGGGGTGAAATGGCTTTCACTGGCGGCCGAGATATTCCTTACTTCCTGGTTCCGATTTTCGCGCCAATTGTTGGCGCATGCCTCGGTGCTGCGGCCTATCGCGGGCTGATCGCCCGTCATCTGCCGAGCGCCGCACCTGCTATAGCTGAAGAAACACCTGACACGGCTGTCAACGGCAAGACCCGTATTTCCTGATAGCGCCAGCCTGGACGCACCTGCCCTTTTTGTGGCCCAGGCTGATTACCGATTTTCTTATTTTCCAAGGCATTCGACATGACCGATCTTCAGAATAAGAACTACATCATCGCCCTTGACCAAGGCACCACCAGCTCGCGAGCGATCATCTTTGATCGCGACGCCAACGTGGTGTGCACCGCCCAGCGTGAATTCGCCCAGCACTACCCGCAAGCCGGTTGGGTTGAACATGACCCGATGGAAATCTTCGCCACCCAGAGCGCCGTGATGGTCGAGGCCCTGGCCCAGGCTGGTCTGCACCATGACCAGGTCGCCGCCATCGGTATCACCAACCAGCGTGAAACCACTGTGGTGTGGGACAAGGTCACCGGCCGCCCGATCTACAACGCCATCGTCTGGCAGTGCCGCCGCAGCACCGAGATCTGCCAGCAGCTCAAGCGCGACGGCCACGAGCAGTACATCAGCGACACCACGGGCCTGGTCACCGACCCGTACTTCTCGGGCACCAAGCTCAAGTGGATCCTCGATAACGTCGAAGGCAGCCGCGAGCGCGCACGCGCCGGCGAACTGCTGTTCGGTACCGTCGACAGCTGGCTGATCTGGAAATTTACCGGCGGCAAGACCCACGTCACCGACTACACCAACGCCTCGCGCACCATGCTCTTCAACATTCACACCCTGGAGTGGGATGCGAAGATGCTGGAGATCCTCGACATTCCGCGCGAGATGCTGCCGGAAGTGAAGTCGTCCTCCGAAATTTACGGCCGCACTAAGAGCGGCATCGCCATCGGCGGTATCGCCGGCGACCAACAAGCCGCCCTGTTCGGCCAGATGTGTGTCGAAGCCGGCCAGGCCAAGAACACCTACGGCACCGGTTGCTTCCTGCTGATGAACACCGGCGACAAGGCGGTGAAATCCAAGCACGGCATGCTCACCACCATCGCCTGCGGCCCGCGTGGCGAAGTGGCCTACGCCCTGGAAGGTGCCGTGTTCAACGGCGGCTCCACCGTGCAGTGGCTGCGTGATGAGCTGAAAATCATCAACGACGCCCACGACACCGAATACTTCGCCGGCAAGGTCAAAGACAGCAACGGCGTGTACCTGGTACCTGCCTTTACCGGCCTGGGCGCGCCCTACTGGGACCCGTATGCCCGTGGCGCGCTGTTCGGCCTGACCCGTGGCGTACGCGTGGATCACATTATTCGTGCGGCCCTGGAGTCGATTGCCTACCAGACCCGCGACGTGCTCGACGCCATGCAACAGGACTCCGGCGAGCGCCTCAAAGCCCTGCGCGTGGACGGCGGTGCAGTGGCCAACAACTTCCTGATGCAGTTCCAGGCCGACATCCTCGGTACCCAGGTCGAGCGCCCGCAAATGCGTGAGACCACGGCACTCGGCGCGGCTTATCTGGCGGGCCTGGCGTGCGGCTTCTGGGGCAGCCTGGAAGAACTGCGCGGCAAGGCCGTGATCGAGCGCGAATTCGAACCGCAGCTTGAAGAAAAGGAAAAAGAAAAGCTGTACGCCGGCTGGCAGAAAGCGGTCAGCCGCACCCGTGACTGGGAGCCCCACGAAGGCGCTGAATAAGCCAAGCGCCGGACCCATGTAGGGTTGTAACTGGCAGGGAGCGGATTCCTGCGTCATCATGGGCCACTTTTGTATGGCAGCCCAAAGGACGCCCCATGAATCTGCCTCCCCGCCAACAACAAATCCTCGAGCTGGTCCGCGAGCGCGGCTACGTCAGCATCGAGGAAATGGCGCAGCTGTTCGTTGTCACCCCGCAAACCATCCGCCGCGATATCAACCAGCTGGCGGACGCCAATCTGCTGCGCCGCTACCACGGCGGCGCGGCTTATGACTCCAGCGTCGAGAACACCGCGTACGCCATGCGTGCCGACCAGATGCGCGACGAGAAACAACGCATTGGCGAAGCCATCGCCGCCCAGATCCCTGATCACGCCTCGCTGTTCATCAATATCGGCACCACCACCGAATCCATCGCCCGTGCGCTGCTCAACCACAGCCACCTGAAAATCATCACCAACAACCTCAACGTCGCCACCATGCTCAGTGCCAAGGACGACTTCGACGTGCTGCTGACCGGCGGTAACGTGCGCCGTGACGGCGGCGTGGTGGGTCAGGCCAGTGTGGATTTCATCAACCAGTTCAAGGTCGACTTTGCGCTGGTGGGCATCAGCGGCATCGATGAGGACGGCAGCCTGCTGGACTTCGATTATCAGGAAGTGCGCGTCTCCCAAGCGATCATCGCCAATGCGCGCCAGGTGATCCTGGCGGCGGACTCCAGCAAGTTCGGGCGCAATGCCATGATTCGCCTGGGGCCGATCAGTCTGGTGGATTGCCTCGTGACCGATCAGCAGCCGGTGCCGGCGTTGGTGCAGCTTTTGAACCAGCATAAGGTTCGTCTGGAAGTCGTGTAGCGCCTGTTCTGCCGCCTTCGCGGGCAAGCCCGCTCCCACATTGGAATGCGATCACCTGTGGGAGCCGGGCTTGCCCGCGATGGCGATCTGCCTGTCCCCCATTGCCCTGACCTTTTGTTCACAAATTTTCCTTTCTTGGTCTTTCGATGAGTTTTTTCAATCGAAGGCAGGTGGCTGCGTGCGCGTTTATCAGCTACCATTTTCGCAAATGAACATTAATGTTCGAATTCCAAGACGAAAAAGATCGCGAGGCCAGCCGATGAACCCTTCCACCTTGCCTGCTCCACCGCTTGCCGAAGTCTATGACGTTGCCGTTATCGGTGGCGGGATCAATGGCGTCGGCATTGCAGCAGACGCAGCCGGTCGCGGGTTGTCGGTATTCCTTTGCGAAAAGGACGACTTGGCCAGCCACACCTCTTCGGCCAGCAGCAAGCTGATCCACGGTGGCCTGCGCTACCTCGAACATTACGAATTCCGCCTGGTGCGCGAAGCCCTGGCCGAACGTGAAGTACTGCTGGCCAAGGCGCCGCACATCGTCAAGCAGATGCGTTTCGTGTTGCCACACCGCCCGCACCTGCGCCCGGCGTGGATGATCCGCGCCGGTCTGTTCCTGTACGACCACCTCGGCAAGCGCGAAAAACTCGCCGGTTCCAAAAGCCTCAAGTTTGGCGCAGACAGCCCGCTCAAAAGCGAAATCACCAAAGGCTTCGAATACTCCGATTGCTGGGTCGATGACGCGCGCCTCGTCGTGTTGAACGCCATGGCCGCCCGTGAAAAAGGCGCACATATCCACACCCAGACCCGCTGCGTAAGCGCTCACCGCAGCAAAGGCCTGTGGGAAATGAACATGGAACGCGCCGATGGCAGCCTGTTCTCGATCCGCGCCCGGGCGCTGGTGAACGCGGCAGGCCCATGGGTCGCCAAGTTCATCAAGGACGACTTGAAGCTGGACTCGCCTTACGGCATCCGCCTGATCCAGGGCAGCCACTTGATCGTGCCGAAGCTGTACGAAGGCGCCCACGCGCACATCCTGCAGAACGAAGACCAGCGCATCGTCTTCACCATTCCGTACCTCAACCACCTGACCATCATCGGCACCACCGACCGCGAATACACCGGCGACCCGGCGAAAGTCGCGATTACCGAAGGTGAAACCGACTACATGCTGAAGGTGGTCAACGCGCACTTCAAGAAACAGCTGAGCCGTGACGACATCGTGCACACCTACTCCGGCGTGCGCCCGCTGTGCAACGACGAATCGGATAACCCGTCGGCCATTACCCGCGATTACACCCTGGCGCTGTCTGGCGGAACGGGTGAAGCACCGATCCTGTCGGTATTCGGCGGCAAGCTGACCACCTACCGCAAACTCGCCGAGTCGGCGATGGCGCAACTGGCCCCGTACTTCACGCAGATGCGACCGAGCTGGACCGCCAAGGCCAGCCTGCCAGGCGGTGAAAACATGAGCACGCCAGAGGCATTGGCCGACGCCATTCGCAGCAAGTTCGATTGGGTGCCGAGCGAGATCGCGCGCCGCTGGTCCACCACCTACGGCAGCCGCACCTGGCGCCTGCTGGAAGGTGTTCAATCGTTAGCCGATCTGGGTGAGCACCTGGGTGGCGGCCTGTACACCCGCGAAGTCGACTACCTGTGCGCCGAAGAATGGGCCACCCAGGCGCACGATGTGCTGTGGCGCCGCACCAAACTCGGTCTGTTCACCACGCCGAACGAGCAAGAAAACGTGCAGCGTTATCTGTCCCAGGTTGAGCAGAATCGCGGCAAGATCCAGGCAGCCTGATCACCGCTGCCAAACAAAGCCCCCGTGCCGAAAGGTCCGGGGGCTTTTTATTGGGGATCTGATTGCTGCTGGTAGCGCAGCCCCATCTCACGGATGGCGCTAGAGGCCGACGCGAGCAAAACAGGGTATGCCGCTTCCAGAAATCCCGGCGTCGCTGTCTTCAAGGCGCGCTCTAGCCACATGCACGCCTGCTGTTCATCGCCCGCCTGGGCCAGTTCCGCAGCATGGTTGTATTGGCCGCGAAAATCCCCGGCCTCGGCGGCGCGCAAATACCACTGCCGCGCCAGTGGAACGTCCTGGGGCACCACAACACCTTCATGGTGGAAACGCCCCAGCAGATTCATCGACTTGGCGTGCCCCTTGGCGGCGGCCAGACGGAACTGTTCGTACGCGGCCACCAGGTCTTGCCCCACGCCACGACCACGGCTCAGCAATTGGCCGTAGTTGTAGAGCCCCCAATCCAGCCCCAAGTCGGCAGCCTGCCGGTAATGCTGCGCCGCATCAGCCAGGTCGATCACGCAACCCCAGCCGTTCTCCAGGCAACGTCCGACCATATTAATCGCCATCGGGTGACGCTGGCGGGCAGCGATTCGAAACCAGCTCAGCGCCAACGACGCGTCTTTCTGCACGCCACGGCCATCGAGCAACAACTGGGCCAGGGTCGCCTGTGCATCCACATCCCCCAGCTGCGCGGCATGCATGACCCAGCGCACATACGCACGCGGGTTGTCCGCAATTTCTGGCTGCCCACTCTGCATTGGCGCTTCTCATCGGCTGATAAAACTGACTGAAATTTCATGAATCATTTAGTTACAAAGTATTACATTTGAGATCCGTTATCAATTACGATCGCATCTCACTTCTACCAACAAGAGACTATTCAATGGCTACCGGGATCAGTTCTGCCCCCCTCTCATCGCGGCATTTGCTCGCGTCGGCTGTGGGTTTGGCAGTGGCTGCGCAAGGAGGATTCAGTTACGCGGCGGAGACCGCAACGGATGACAACACAGGCGTGATTCAACTGGGTGCAACCAGCATCGAGGGCCAAGCCCCGAGCCAGAGCGCCTACAACCCTGTGGCTCCTTCATCCCCCAAGTACACCGAGGCACTGCGCGATACCCCGCAGACCATTACGGTCGTCCCCAAGGAAGTCATTCATGACCAGAACCTGCTGACCCTGCGCGATGTGCTCAGCACCGTGCCAGGCATCACCTTCGGCGCCGGCGAAGGCGGCAGCGGCTATGGCGACAGCATTAACCTGCGCGGCTTTTCCGCCAGCGGTGATATCTACGTGGACGGCGTGCGTGACAGTGCGCAATACAGCCGCACCGACCCGTTCAATCTGGAACAGGTAGAGGTGGTCAGCGGCGCAAGCTCGGTGTATTCAGGCTCGGGCGCGGTCGGCGGCACCATCAACCTGGTGAGCAAGACCCCGGAGTTGCGTGACAAAACCACCATCAGTGCCGGCATCGGCACCGACAACTACAAGCGCACCACGCTTGATACCAACCAGATGCTCAACGACACCACCGCGTTCCGGCTCAACCTCATGGCCCATGGTAACGACGTGCCGGGGCGCGATTATGAAGATTACGAACGCTGGGGCATTGCGCCTTCCATTGCGTTCGGCCTGGGCACACCGACGCGCGTCACCGTCAGTTACGAACACCAGAAAGACGACAACACCCCGCAATACGGCATCCCCATCTACAATGGCAAACCCATGCCGGGCGTGGGTTGGAGCGACTTCTACGGCTACCACAACATCAATGACCAGCAGATCACCTCGGACGCGTTCAGCCTGAAGCTCGAACACGACTTCAACGACGCCGTGTCCGTGCGCAACTTCACCCGCGTCGAGCGCGTGCGCCAAGACTTGCGCGCTTCCGGCCCCGAAGGCGCGCAGGCCGGCTGCCTGGCCAGCGGCACCCAGATCACCGGCGCCCCGTGCGCAGCCGGTCTGAACACGGGCTTCTTCCAGCCAAGCGGCGGTTCGCTGGGTAACGAGCGCAACACCCAGAACAAGATGTTCACCAACCAGACTGACGTGACCAGCCGCTTCAGCACCGGCTTCATCGACCACACGCTAGTGACCGGCATCGCCATCAGCCGTGAGGAATACGAGGCGGATACCGGCAAATGGCTGACCAACAGCAACGGCACCGCGATCGTCCCGCCGCCGGTCAGCTTCAGCGACCCGGACTCCTACTGGGCTGGCCCGGTCAACTTCACCCGCGCGGCCCACGTCGACGGCGCGCTGAACAACCGAGCGGCCTACGCCTTCGACACGCTCAAGCTGAACCCGCAGTGGGAAATCAACGGCGGTCTGCGCTACGAGCACAACGCCGGCAGTTCGGTGACCAACGCCTACTCCACCAGCGGCGTGGAAACCCCGGGCCAGCGCTACGGCCAAGCCGACGACCTGACCTCCTATCGCCTGGCCCTGGTCTACAAGCCAGTGGAAAACGGCAGCTTCTATGTCGCCTACGGCAACAGCAAGACGCCATCCCAAGCGAGCGTGAACGGTGGCTGCTTCACCCCGGCCAAAAGCTCCAGCATCGCCACCAACAACTGCAACGTCGCCCCGGAAACCGCCGTCAGCTATGAAATCGGCACCAAATGGGACTTCCTCGACAATGCCCTCTCGGTTACCGGCGCGATCTTCCGCAACGACCGCACCAACTACAAGGTTGCCGACCCCGACCCTACCAACCTGAGCGGTACGCAGTCCCTCGACGGCAAGGCACGGGCGGACGGCGTGGCACTGGGCCTGAGTGGCGCGATCACCGACCGGTGGAAGGTCTTCGCCAACTACACCTACCTCGACACCCGCGTCCTGCGCAGCGCCAGCGACTTTACCCTGGCCAACACCGGCTTCGACGCGCAGAAAGGTGAACCCCTGCCCTTCACGCCAAAACACGCAGCCAGCCTGTGGACGGTGTACGACCTGCCCTACGACTTCCAGGTGGGCTACGGCATCACCGCGCAGTCCAAGCAATACCTGGTCAGCGCCGCCGGGGCACCGACGGCGCCCGGCTATGCGGTGCAGCGCGCGATGCTCGGCTATAAGGTCAACAAACAGTTGAACCTGCAGTTGAACGTCAACAACCTGTTCGACAAGGACTACCTGACCCGCATCCGCAACAACGGCTGGGCTGTGCCAGGCGATGGCCGCGCAGCCATCGTTTCCGCCGACTACACCTTCTAACCCGCCCTGTAGGAGCTGGCTTGCCAGCGATCGCATCACCTCGATCTGTTCAGACAACCGAGGTGCCTGTATCGCAGGCAAGCCAGCTCCCACACAAAAGCCACGCCTGAGACACCATCAGCGCCATTCGGTTTTCCGAACGCCACCCTCTCCCCTATTCGGTTTGCCGGATCCCTCGCTTAAAAATCCCCCGTCACACAAAGTTAATCTATATATAAATCAGATAGTTAACGGTTTGTTTCCGGTATGGCACGACTCATGCTCTACACTCCCTGACGATTGCCTGAGACGCCTCAGGAGCCGTCATGGGCATTCGCTGTACAAAGAGAGCCGTTTAGCCGGCTTCATAAAAAAAACAAATGTCGAGGAAGTATTGATGCGCATCGTTCCCCATATCCTGGGCGCAGCTATCGCTGCTGCTCTGATCAGCACTCCAGTTTTCGCCGCCGAACTCACCGGCACACTGAAGAAAATCAACGACTCCGGCACCATCACCCTCGCGCACCGCGACAGCTCCATTCCGTTTTCCTACATCGCGGACGGTTCGGGCAAACCTGTGGGCTACTCCCACGACATTCAGTTGGCCATCGTTGAACAACTGAAAAAAGACCTGAACAAGCCCGACCTCAAGGTCAAATACAACCTGGTGACCTCGCAGACCCGTATCCCGTTGATCCAGAACGGCACTGCGGACGTTGAGTGCGGTTCCACCACCAACAACGCCGAACGCGCCCAGCAAGTTGATTTCACCGTCAACATCTTCGAAATCGGCACCCGTCTGCTGGTCAAGAAAGACAAGGATGGCAAACCGTCCTACGCTGACTTTGCCGACCTGAAAGGCAAGAACGTCGTGACCACCGCGGGCACCACGTCCGAGCGCATCATCAAGGCGATGAACGCTGACAAGCAGATGGGCATGAACGTCATCTCCGCCAAAGACCACGGCGAATCCTTCCAGATGCTGGAAAGCGGCCGCGCCGTTGCCTTCATGATGGACGACGCCCTGCTGGCCGGCGAAGAAGCCAAGGCCAAGAAGCCGGACGACTGGGTCATCACCGGTACTCCACAGTCCTTCGAAGCCTACGCGTGCATGGTGCGTAAAGACGACCCGGCCTTCAAAAAGGCTGTCGATGACGCCATCGTCGCCCTCTACAAGTCCGGCGAGATCAACAAGATCTACAGCAAATGGTTCGAGAGCCCGATCCCACCAAAAGGCCTGAACCTGAACTTCCCGATGAGCGACAAGGTGAAGGAGCTGATCGCCAACCCAAGCGACAAGCCAGCGCCTGACGTAAAAATCTGATACCTGACTAAGCTTATCTCCTGAGGGAGCCAACCCTCCCTCAGGCGTCTGTTACTACCTGCTGGCTTTAATGTGGAACACTCGACCTGGCGGTTTTCGAGCCGATCGCGTGTGCCTGGCGTTCACCGTCAGGCGGGAAAGGATCTTCCCCAAGCGGGTGCTTGTACATCGATCGATCTCGAGGGGAGACCCTAATGAATTACAACTGGGACTGGGGCGTGTTCTTCAAGTCCACCGGCGTTGGCAGCGAGACTTATCTCGACTGGTACATCGCTGGCCTGGGCTGGACCATCGCCATCGCTGTCGTGGCATGGATTATCGCCTTGCTGCTGGGGTCCATTCTGGGCGTCATGCGCACCGTGCCAAACCGCATCGTATCGGGCATCGCGACCTGCTACGTGGAACTGTTTCGTAACGTGCCGCTGCTGGTTCAGCTGTTCATCTGGTACTTCCTGGTACCGGACATGCTGCCGCAGAACCTGCAGGACTGGTACAAACAAGACCTGAACCCGACCACCTCGGCCTACCTGAGCGTTGTCGTGTGCCTGGGCCTGTTCACCGCCGCTCGCGTGTGTGAGCAAGTGCGCACCGGTATCCAGGCGCTGCCACGGGGCCAGGAATCCGCTGCTCGGGCCATGGGCTTCAAGCTGCCGCAGATCTACTGGAACGTGCTGCTGCCCCAGGCCTACCGGATCATCATTCCGCCGCTCACCTCGGAATTTCTCAACGTCTTCAAGAACTCCTCCGTGGCGTCCTTGATCGGCCTGATGGAATTGCTGGCGCAAACCAAGCAGACCGCCGAGTTCTCGGCCAACCTGTTTGAAGCCTTCACCCTGGCCACGCTGATCTACTTCACCCTGAACATGAGCCTGATGCTGCTCATGCGCCTGGTCGAGAAGAAAGTCGCCGTGCCCGGCCTGATCTCCGTGGGGGGTAAATAATGGACTTCGATTTCAGCGGCATCATCCCCGCCATCCCGGGCCTGTGGAACGGCATGGTCATGACCTTGCAGTTGATGGTCATGGGCGTGGTCGGCGGTATTGCCCTTGGTACGGTCCTGGCGCTGATGCGCCTGTCGTCCGGCAAACTGCTGTCCCGCGTGGCCGGCGCCTACGTGAACTACTTCCGCTCGATCCCGCTGCTGCTGGTGATCACCTGGTTCTACCTGGCGGTGCCGTTCGTGCTGCGCTGGATCACCGGCGAAGACACCCCGATCGGCGCGTTCACCTCCTGCGTCGTGGCCTTCATGATGTTCGAAGCCGCGTACTTCTGTGAAATCGTGCGGGCCGGCGTGCAGTCGATCCCTAAAGGCCAGATGGCGGCGGCACAGGCCATGGGCATGACCTATGGCCAGACCATGCGCCTGATCATCCTGCCCCAGGCGTTCCGCAAGATGACCCCGTTGCTGCTGCAACAGTCGATCATCCTGTTCCAGGACACCTCGCTGGTCTACACCGTGGGCCTGGTGGACTTCCTCAACTCCGCCCGCTCCAACGGCGACATCATCGGCCGCTCCAACGAGTTCCTGATCTTCGCCGGTGTCGTCTACTTCATCATCAGCTTTTCCGCCTCGCTGCTGGTCAAGCGTCTGCAAAAAAGGTTTGCCGTATGATCTCTATCAAGAACATCAACAAATGGTATGGCGACTTCCAGGTGCTGACCGATTGCAGCACCGAGGTTAAAAAAGGCGAAGTGATCGTGGTGTGCGGGCCGTCGGGCTCGGGTAAATCCACCCTGATCAAGTGCGTCAACGCGCTGGAACCGTTCCAGAAGGGCGACATCGTGGTCGACGGCACCTCCATCGCCGACCCGAAGACAGACTTGCCGAAGCTGCGCTCCCGCGTGGGCATGGTGTTCCAGCACTTCGAGCTGTTCCCGCACCTGACCATCACCGAAAACCTGACCATCGCGCAGATCAAGGTACTGGGTCGCAGCAAGGAAGAGGCCACCAAGAAAGGCCTGCAACTGCTCGAGCGCGTCGGCCTGTCGGCCCATGCCCACAAGCACCCGGGCCAGCTGTCCGGTGGCCAGCAACAACGTGTGGCGATCGCCCGCGCCCTGGCCATGGACCCGATCGTCATGCTGTTCGACGAACCGACCTCGGCGCTGGACCCGGAGATGGTCAACGAAGTGCTCGACGTGATGGTGCAACTGGCCCACGAAGGCATGACCATGATGTGCGTGACCCACGAAATGGGCTTCGCCCGTAAAGTGGCCGACCGTGTGATCTTCATGGACGCCGGCAAGATCATCGAGGATTGCCCAAAGGAAGAGTTCTTCGGCGACATCAGCGCCCGCTCCGAGCGCGCGCAGCACTTCCTCGAGAAAATCCTGCAGCACTAAAACAGCGATGATCTCCGTGTGAGAAACGGGCTCGTGTAGGAGCTGGCTTGCCAGCGATAGGATCACCTCGATGTCACTGACACACCGAGGTGCCTGCATCGCTGGCAAGCCAGCTCCTACAGGAACCTTGTTCGTCACGGGGCCAGCAGCGCTGGTTGACCCAAGGCATCTGTGATGAAATGCGACCCCAACCCCTATCGCGCCGCGCCGCCATCACTTGCCGTGAAGCCTCGTCTGATTCGCCAACTGTTCCTGCCGCCGTTGATCATCGCCCTGATGATCGGCTTGGGTTATATCGGCTTCTGGGTCAGTGAGTACTATGGCATCCGCACCCTCAGCGACAACGGCGAACGCCAGTTGGAGCTGCACGCTCGTACCGTCGAAAGCGAACTGAGCAAATACACCTACCTGCCCAGCCTGCTGGAACTGGAGTCCAGCGTGTCGACGCTGCTGGCAGACCCGAACCAGGAAACCCGCAAGACCGTCAACGATTACCTCGAAGGCCTGAACCGACGCAGTCGCAGCCGGGCCATCTACGTGATGGACACCACCGGCCGTGTGCTGGCCACCAGTAACTGGCGCGATGCCGACAGTTACCAGGGTGAAGACCTGTCCTTTCGTGCCTATTTCCAGAACGCCGTGCGCGGCCAGCCCGGCCGTTTCTACGGCATCGGCAGCACCAACGGCGAACCCGGCTACTACCTGGCCCATGGCCTGGAGGAGCACGGCAAGATCATCGGCGTCGCCGTGGTCAAGGTGCGCCTCGAAGCCCTTGAAGAACGCTGGCAGCGCGCACGCCTCGAAGCCTTCGTGAGCGACGAGAACGGCATCATCATTCTGTCCAGCGACCCGGCTCGCCGCCTCAAGGCTGTGCGTCCGTTGAGCGACGACACCAAGGAACGCCTGGCCCACAGCCTGCAATATTACTGGGCGACGCTGAACGAGCTTGAGCCCCTGGCCCGCGAGCGCCTGAACGAAGGCACCGAAAAACTGACCTTCCCGGCCAACAGTGAAGTGGTCAACGACGAGCACGAAGTCAGCTACCTGGCACAAACTCGCCCGCTCAATGACACACCGTGGAATTTCACCCTGCTCACCCCGCTCAACGACCTGCGCCGGGCCGCCATCAACCAGGGCATCCTGGTGGCCGTGGCCTTTGGCCTGGTCGCGTTCCTGCTGATCGCCTGGAACGAGCGGCGCAAAGTTATCGCCACCCGCCTCGCCGCGCGGGAAGCTTTGCAGGAAGCCAACAGCCAGCTGGAACGTCGGATTGCCGAACGCACCGCCGACCTGCGTGCCAGCAACGAACGGCTCAAGGGCCAGATCCGCGAACGGCGCCAGGCCGAGGAAACGTTACGACGTGCCCAGGATGAACTGGTACAGGCCGGCAAACTGGCTGCTATCGGCCAGATGTCCACCAGCATCGCCCATGAACTGAACCAGCCACTGGCCGCGCTGCGCACTTTGTCCGGCAACACGGTGCGCTTCCTCGAACGTGGGGCTCTGGACACCGCCAGCGCCAACCTCAAGACCATCAACGAACTGATCGACCGCATGGGCCGCATCACCGCCAGCCTGCGCTCCTTTGCCCGGCGCGGTGATGACCAGGGCGAAGCCAGCCTCGCCAAGGCCGTGGATGCAGCCTTCCAGGTGCTCGGTGCACGCCTAGACAGCTTGCCGCTGACCCTGCACCGCGACTTTGCCAACGCCCAACTTCAAATCGACCAGACACGCCTGGAGCAGATCCTGGTCAATCTGATCGGCAACGCCCTCGACGCCATGCAGGCACAACCGGCGCCCCAGCTGTGGCTCGAAGGCAGCAGCAGCGACGGCAAATACCGCCTGCAAGTACGCGACAACGGCCACGGCATCGACCCCGAGGCGCGCAAGCATTTGTTCGAACCGTTCTTCACCACCAAGCCCGGCGAACAAGGCCTGGGACTGGGCCTGACCCTTTCCGCCAGCCTCGCGGCGGCCACCGGCGGCAACCTCGCCGTGGAGCACCCGGCCAGTGGTGGTACTGCCTTTGTCTTGTGCCTGCCGTTGGTGGGCGCTCAAAAAGCTGAGTCGACATGAATATAGATCCCAAAGACCTTACCGTCCTGATCGTCGAAGACGACCCCCATGTGCTGCTCGGCTGCCAGCAAGCCCTGGCGCTGGAAGACATTCCCAGCGTGGGCGTGGGCAGCGCCGAAGAGGCGCTCAAGCGCATCGGCGAAAACTTTGCCGGCATCGTCATCAGCGATATCCGCCTGCCGGGCATCGATGGCCTGGAGTTGCTGACGCGCCTCAAGGCTTTGGATAAAAGCCTGCCAGTGGTGTTGATCACCGGGCACGGCGACATTTCCATGGCCGTCGGCGCCATGCGCAACGGCGCCTACGATTTCATGGAAAAACCCTTTTCTCCCGAGCGTCTGGTGGACGTGGTTCGCCGCGCCCTGGAGCAGCGTGGGCTGGCCCGGGAGGTCTGGTCGCTGCGCCGCCAGCTGGCCGAACGCGACTCCCTGGAAGGTCGCATCATCGGCCGCTCGCCGGCCATGCAGAACCTGCGCGAACTGATCGCCAACGTCGCCGACACCTCGGCCAACGTGCTGATCGAAGGTGAGACCGGCACCGGCAAGGAGCTGGTCGCACGCTGCCTGCATGATTTCAGTCGGCGTCACACCCACCAGTTCGTCGCCCTGAACTGCGGTGGCTTGCCGGAGAACCTGTTCGAAAGCGAGATCTTCGGCCACGAAGCGAATGCCTTTACCGGCGCCGGCAAGCGTCGTATCGGCAAAATCGAGCACGCCCATGAGGGCACACTGTTCCTCGATGAAGTGGAAAGCATGCCGATCAACCTGCAGATCAAACTGCTGCGGGTGCTGCAGGAACGCACCCTCGAACGCCTGGGTTCGAACCAGAGCGTTGCGGTGGATTGCCGGGTGATCGCCGCCACCAAGTCCGACCTCGACGAACTGAGCCGCGCCAGCCAATTCCGCAGCGACCTGTACTACCGCCTCAACGTGGTCACCCTGGAACTGCCGCCCCTGCGCGAGCGCCGCGAAGACATCCTGCAACTGTTCGAGCACTTTCTGCAGCAGTCGTCCCTGCGCTTCGACCGCACCGCGCCGGAGCTGGACAACCAGACGCTGTCGAGCCTGATGAGCCACGACTGGCCTGGCAACGTGCGTGAACTGCGTAACGTCGCCGAACGCTTCGCCCTGGGCCTGCCCGCCTTCAAGAAAAGCGGCACCGGCAGCGGCAACCATGGCCTGGCGTTTACCGAAGCGGTGGAGGCGTTCGAACGCAACCTGCTCAACGATGCATTGCAACGCAGCGGCGGCAACCTGACCCAGGCCAGCCTGGAACTCGGGATGGCCAAGACCACGCTGTTCGACAAGGTCAAGAAATACGGGTTGAGCCACTGATGGATCTGTTACTGAAGGCTGCCCTGGGCGCAGCGGTCGTGTTGATCCTGGCCGCGCTGGCCAAGACCAAGAACTACTACATCGCGGGCCTGGTGCCGCTGTTCCCGACCTTTGCGCTGATCGCCCATTACATCGTCGGCAAGGGCCGTTCGGTGGACGATTTGAAGACCACGATCCTGTTCGGGATGTGGTCGATCATTCCGTACTTTGTGTATTTGGCGACGCTGTATGTGATGGTCGACCGGATGCGGCTGGAGGCGTCCTTGGCCGTCGCAGCAGTAGCCTGGCTGATGGCCGCGACCGTGCTGGTCAGCATCTGGGTCCGCGTCCATTCCTGACCCAATGTGATCAAGACTGTGGGAGCTGGCTTGCCTGCGATGGCGGTGTGTCTGTACCCAATGCGCTGCCTGATACACCGCTATCGCCGGCAAGCCGGGCTCCTACAGGCGATACCAGAAGCTGCGCTCCGATATCCGCCGCTGCCGTCTGACACAACGCGAATAAAACTGTGGGAGCTGGCTTGCCTGCGATGGCGGTATGTCAGTACCCGGTGAGCTGGCTGTTACACCGCTATCGCCGGCAAGCCGGGCTCCTACAGAGGATGTGTCGGGTCAGCGGACGATCTTGTCGACCTGGATGCCCAGCTTCTTCAGGCGATACCAGAAGCTGCGCTCCGATATCCCGATCTTCGCCGCTGCCGCCGCCTGCACTCCGTTGCTCTCTTGCAGGGCCGCCAGGATGTAAGCCTTTTCCACTTCGGCCAGCGCCGCGTCCAGGTCCTGGGGAATCCCCGGGCCGTCACTGAGGATCGTTGCTACCCCGCCTTCGCTCGGCTTGGAAGCGAACAGATAACCCGGCAAGTCGATGTCCTCGATCACCGGCGATGCCGCCACAATGGTCGCGCGTTCTACACAGTTCTGCAGCTCACGGATATTGCCCGGCCAGCTGTAGGCCGCCATCGCCTGCAAGGCCTCGGCACTGAAGCCGGTGATGCGCTTGCCGGCCGTGGCACTCAAGGTTTGGGCGAAGTGGCGCGCCAAGGGCGCGATGTCTTCCACACGCTCACGCAGGGCCGGCAGCGGGATCGGGAACACGTTGAGGCGGTAATACAGGTCTTCGCGAAATTCTTTATTGGCGACCGCGTCCAGCAGGTTCTTGTTGGTGGCGGCGATCACCCGCACATCGACCTTGCGCTCACGCGGGTCGCCCACCGGTTCGATCACCCGCTCTTGCAGCGCACGCAGGATCTTGGCCTGCAACGCCAGGGGCATGTCGCCCACCTCGTCGAGAAACAGCGTGCCTTTGTCAGCCTGCATGAAGCGCCCTACCCGATCCGCCACAGCGCCGGTGAACGCGCCTTTGCGGTGGCCGAACATTTCGCTTTCCAGCAGGCCTTCCGGGATCGCGGCGCAGTTGACCGCCACAAAGGGTTTGTCGGCGCGGCTGCCATGCTTGTGGATGGCGCGCGCGACCATTTCCTTGCCGGTGCCACTTTCGCCGGTGAGCAGGATAGTCGCGGTGCTGTCGCGGACCGAATCCACCGCCTGCAGCACTTTGCGAAACGCCGGGCTGTCGCCCACCAGGCTGTCGAACTGGGCATGCTCGTCCAACTCGGCGCGCAGGCGAGCGTTGTCGCGCATGATGTCGCGAAACTGCAGGGCCTTGGCCACGGTGATGTCCAGTTCATCGATATCGAACGGCTTGGCGATGTAGTCATACGCGCCGTTGCGCATCGATTGCACGGCGTTTTTCACCGTGCTGTAGGCGGTCATCACAATCACCGGCAAGTGCGGGTAGCGCACCTTGATCTCGGCCAGCAGCGCCGGTCCGTCCATGCCCGGCATGCGCCAGTCACTGATCACCAGGTCGATGTCTTCCTGTTCCAGCACCTTGAGCGCATGCAGGCCGTTGCCTGCGGTGAACACCTGGATGCCGCTCTGGCTCAGGGCCGACGACAACAAGTCACACAGCTTGGGTTCGTCGTCGACCACCAATACGTTATGCGTCATGACCTTCCTCATCATCCCCGTCGTCTTCGCCGTTAGCCGGAATGTACAGGCTGAACGTGGCGCCGGCATCTTTCTCACTGGCACATTCGATGCTGCCGTCGTGACTTTCCATGATCGAATAGACTTTGGCCAGGCCCAGGCCGGTGCCCGAGGCCTTGGTGGTGACAAACGGTGTGAAGATGCGCTCGATCATGTCCGCCGGGATACCTTGGCCGGTGTCGGCAATGCTGATGATCGTGTTGTCGTCCTCGCTGCGGATGCCCAGGGTCAGGCGACCGCCTTCAGGCATGGCGTCGATGGCATTGAGGATCAGGTTGAGGCAGGCCTGCTTGAGCTGCTTGGCGTCGGCGTAGATCGTCGCGCCGGGCGCCTGGTCATCGATCTGTGCATCGATGTTATGGGTAGACAGCTCCGGGCCGCAGAAGCCGAGGATCTCTTCCACCACCGGGCGCGCCGCCTGCAGCGTGCGCAACGGTGGGTTGGGCTTGGCGAAATCGAGGAACTCGGTGATCAGGTCGTTGATGCGGCTGACTTCGCTGATCACGTATTCCAGATGACGCTTGTCGGTTTCCGCCAGGTCGGCACGCCGGTGCAGCAGTTGCGTGGCGGTCTTGATGATGCCCAGCGGGTTGCGGATCTCATGGGCCAGGCCCATGGCAACTTCGCCCAAGGCATGCAGGCGGTCACGCCGGCGCAGCTGGGCTTCAAGGTGATGCAACTCACCCAGGCGTTCGGTCATGTGGTTGAACGTGCTGCTCAATTGCGCCAGCTCGTCGCCGCCGCTCACCAGTACGCGGTGCTCATAGTTGCCCGAGATCACCGCATTCACGCCTTGGGACAAGTCCCGCAGCGGCTTGGTCAGGCGCCGCGATACCAGCACCCCCGCCGCCAGGGACAGCGCCGAGCTAAGCAGAAAGATCAATACGAACAAGTTGCTCTGGTTCACCAGCCCCACCAGGCTGGTATGGCGCAGCAAGCCGCTGAAAATCACGCCTTGCAGTTCGCCGGCATCGTTGAAGATCGGCCAGTACAACCCACTGTACTTGCTGGTGAATTGCTCGCTGGGCTGCTTGGTGCTGCGCAACGCCGCTTCAACACCCTTGGGGATGCGCGAGGGGTGATCTTCGAAGCGCTGGGTTGAGAAAATCTCGGAAAAGCCCGTGGGGTTGGCCAGGTAGAGACGCAGGTCCAGGGAATGCACATCGGCCACGCTGGTGAGGAAACTGCTGTCCAGGTAGGTGGCGACCAGCAGCAGGTAATCCTCGCCATCGCGATTGGTCTCGAAGGTCGAGACCACCAACCCCGTACTGACGCCAGCCACTTGCACCGTCTGCAACACCGCGTTGCTGGTCAGATTGATCTGCTTGACGATGTCATCGGCGGCGGTGCTGAACACCACCTTGTGGTCGCTGACGCGAATCAGCGCCACCACGTCGATGTCCGTGGCATCGGCAATGTCGGCGGTGAGCCGGTCATGCCGGGCAGCCTGTTTGGACGAGGGCGGGCTGGTGTAGCGCAGGAACAGCTTGGCCATGCGCGCGTTGTCGTGAAGGATGTCGCCAATCTCGTCCTTGACGATCTTGGTCGACTCTTGCAGCCAGATCCGTACGTTGCTGTCGAAAATCTGCGACAACGTGGTGGCGGCCAGCTCGGCCGCGATCATGGTGGGAATAACGCTGACCAGCCAGAACGCCAGCACCAGCTTGCGCTGGACGCTCCAGCGCGAGATGGCAAAGGGGCGGGCTTTCTGGCGGGTCTTGGTGATCATCAGGTTTCGCTTATCGCAGCAGCCATGGCAGGGTCGGAACGATCCGGTCGGAAAAACATTTTCACTACTTTGAGCAGCCCATTGACCAACCGATTGCGGTGGCGGAAGAACATGCTGTTGCCCTGGAACTCGCACCCCAGTCGCAGCTTACTGGCATACCCCGCCTGCCCGCACTCGTACAACGCGATATTGTTCTGGATACAGTAGTCGACGTTGGTCAGCCAGCTGCGGAAGTACAGGTTGTACTCACGGGTGAACTCCACGTCGTGCCCGAAGAACTTGTCGATCAAGCGGTGCTCATCCACCAGCACCAGGTTGAACGCCACCAGGCTATCGTCCACCCAGTAAAGTACACAGACCGCGCGCTCATCAAGGCGTTCGAGCACGCCGGTGAAGTAGCTGGCGGGCAAGCGTTCGAACTGCAAATCGGAGCGCGTCAGGGTGGCTTCGTAGAGGCGCATGATCTCGGGCAACACGTCGTCGATGTTGCGCCGCCACTCCACGCGCGGCCCCGGCGCACGCAGCTTGCGGCGCAGGTCCTTGCGGGTGGATTTGCCCAGCGATCCCAGGTAGGCGTCCACCGACCCGTAGGGCAACGGCAACAGCCCGGTGGGCAGGCTCGGCATGCTTTGAAAGCCTGCGGCGCGGCAGCTGTCTGCCCAGTCCGGGTCTTTGGTCGGTGCATCCTTGACCGCCACCAGGCCGATGCCGAACTCGTCGGCATCCTGACGCGCGGCCTGCAGCAAATGCTTAAGCAGCAATGGGCGGCGTTCGCTCGGGACATGGCTGGCCACCCCCGCGTCGCAACGCTCGGCCACCGGCGAACCGATGGCGTACAAACCCAACTGCAAAACACCCGGCCACAGTCGCTCCAGGCGCTCGGTCAAGCGCTTGCCGGCACCCGACACCGTGGTGTCGAGTCGATAATGAGTGATGAAGGCGGCGGCCACAGCCACCAGCACTCCATCGTCGTAAACAGCCAGGTAACGCCACTGAAAATCATCGATCGCGGCGTTTTCCACGGCCACGTAATAGTCCCAGTCCTCCAGGGCACCGGGAAAACAGTCATTCCAGGCACTGCGCTGGATAGCCCGGATGGTCGGGAAGGCTTGGGCGGTAATCACGTCTGTTCCTTAGGCTTACGCCCGCTGTCGATAATCTTCGGGCGCCTCGATGGCATGGGTATGCTGCTCGACGAACTCGGCACTCAACTCGATCACACGGCGGTATTGCAGGTCGACGGTGATCATGTGGTAGCAGTTGTCCAGCAGGATCTTGGTCACGGGGCCGCCGAGGTGGCGTTCCACGTAATCGGCGTTCCAGCGGCTGGTGATGTCATCTTCGATGGAGTGCAACACCAGGGCCGGTACCTTGACCTCGGGCATGCGCTTCTTGACCACAGCGTTCATCCGGTGCAACTCGCGCACCGTGATGCCTTCCATGGTCAACAAGCCCGCCTCGCTGCTGTGCCCTTCCTTCATCTGCCGTTCGACGATCGCCCGCAGGCGCTCGTTCTTGATGCCATACGGCGGCTTCTCTTCGAAGCGGCAGATGTGCACGCCGAACGGGATCTTCATCAGCAATGGCGTCAGGAACGCCAGCTTGTGAATGCTCCAGCCGTCGTACTTCAAGGTGGTGGAATACATCAGCAACCCGGCAACCTGCCCGGGGTGCTCGGCGGCCACATACATCGACATCACCGCACCCATGGACAAGCCACCGACGAACACCTGCTCGTGGCGCTGCTTGACCTGTGCGAAGGTCTTGCGCACACCTTCGTACCAGTCCAGCCAGCCGGTGGCCTGCAGGTCGCTGTTGCCCCCGCAATGCCCGGCCAGCGTCGGCACGTACACCGTGCAGTTACCCGCTTTGGCCAGGCCCTTGGCGACCTGGCGCAATTCCGTCGGGGTGCCGGTCAGGCCGTGGATCAACAGGATCCCGACCGGACCTTCACCGAGAACGAAGCCGGCATCACCTTCACCGAGGTCGATCTCGAGGCTGTTCACCGTTTGGTTGCCCGTACCAGCAGTTGCTCCAGGAGTTTCAGGCCCAGGTCGATTTCCGGGTAGCTGATTTCCAGGGACGGTGCCAGGGTGATCACGTTTTTGTAGTAACCGCCGACGTCGAGGATCAGGCCGAGTTTCTGGCCATCAACGATCATGTCGCCTTTCATGCCTTCTTCGACCATGTAGTCCAGGGTCGCCTTGTCTGGCGTGAAGCCGTCCGGGCCGCAGATTTCGCAGCGCAGGGCCAGGCCCAGGCCGTCGACGTCGCCGATGATCGGGAAACGTTTCTGCAGGTCCTGCAGGCCTTCCAGGAAGTACTTGCCCTTGGCCATGACCATCGCGCCGTAGTCGACTTCGTTGGTCATCTTGAACATTTCCAGGCCTACCGCCGTCCCCAGTGGGTTGGAGGCGAAGGTGGAGTGGGTGGAGCCTGGCGGGAAGATCTTCGGGTTGATCAGCTCTTCACGGGCCCAGATGCCGCCCAGTGGGTTCAGGCCGTTGGTCAGTGCTTTACCGAAGACGATCACATCCGGTTGTACGTCGAAGTGTTCGATCGACCACAGTTTGCCGGTACGGTAGAAGCCCATCTGGATTTCGTCGGACACCATCAGGATGCCGTGCTGATCCAGCACTTGCTTGAGTTCGCGGTAGAAGTTCATCGGCGGGATCACGTAGCCGCCGGTGCCCTGGATCGGCTCGACGTAGAACGCTGCGTATTCGCTGGAGCCGACTTTCGGGTCCCACACGCCGTTGTATTCAGTCTCGAACAGGCGGGCGAATTGCTGCACGCAGTGGCTGCCGTACTCTTCCTTGGTCATGCCTTTAGGGCCGCGGAAGTGGTACGGGAACGGGATGAACTGCGCACGCTCGCCGAAGTGGCCGTAGCGACGACGGTAGCGGTAGCTGGAGGTGATCGACGAGGCGCCGAGGGTACGGCCGTGGTAGCCGCCTTCGAAGGCGAACATCAGGCTCTTGCCGTTGGTGGCGTTACGCACAACCTTCAGGGAGTCTTCGATGGACTGCGAACCGCCGACGTTGAAGTGCACGCGACCGTCGAGGCCGAACTTCTTCTTGGCGTCGACTGCGATCATTTCCGACAGCTCGATCTTGCCTTTGTGCAGGTACTGGCTGGCGATTTGCGGCAGGGTGTCGATCTGCTGTTTCAGCGCGTTGTTCAGGCGTGGGTTGGCGTAGCCGAAGTTAACGGCCGAGTACCACATTTGCAGATCGAGGTACGCCTGGTCTTCGGTGTCCCACACGTAGGAGCCTTCGCAACGGCTGAAAATACGCGGTGGCTCGATATAGTGAACGGTGTCGCCGTACGAGCAATATTTAGCTTCTTTATCCAGAAGAATCTGGTCTTCGGCGGTAGCGATACGGATATCAGACATGGTGGAAGAGTTCCTGATTTTCAACAGAGAGGTCAGTAGCAGTGAAGGTGGTGGCGTTGGCGGCGATGCCCAGAGGCAACTTGGCCAGCAGCGCGGGCACTTCGGCAAAGGTGTCGAAGCGCGCGTAAGGGATGTTGTGGGTCTCGCAGTAGTCAGCCAGGCTGCCTTTGGCGAAGACGAAATCGGCGGTGGAGGCCACGCACATGTCGGACTTGCCGTCGCCGATCACCAGCACGCGCTTGTTGCGCGGGGTGGATTTGCACTTGCAGTTGCCGGACGCGGCACGGCAGGCATCGCTGGAGTACGGGAAGTCGATGCGCCAGCTGTTCTGGTCAACCTGACGCAGGCGGTTGGCGAGGATCGGCAGCAAGGTCACGTAGTTGCGCGACAGGATGCGTGCGATGCCTTGTTCGATGCCGTCGCTGACCACTTCGATGGTCGCGCCCAGGCCCATGACGTGGTCGACGAAGTCCGGGAAGTCCGGGTCGATCTCGACGCTGTCGAAGTACGCCAGCAGTTCGGCAGGTGTGGCCTTGATCAGCGCCAGTTGACGGCTCAGGCATTCGCGGGAACCGATATGCCCATCCAGCCATTCCTGTTCGATGGTTTCCCATTCGGGGCCGGCGAAGCGTTGGAGGACGTTGTCGATGACATCGGTGGGGGTAATGGTCCCGTCGAAGTCACACACGATATGCCAGTGGATCATCTGCGTTTACCTTGAAGGTGGAGCGCGCTGCATGCGCTTGCCCAACCGGTAGAGCAGGGAGCGTGCCAACTGGCCGAAAGCCAGCGGGGCTGGGGGTTTGCCGTGTAACGGTGGTGATATGTGTCGCCCAAGCTACAATTTTTGTAGCTTGCTACAAACAAGATGAGTGCTTGCGCCAGGGATGCCCTTCGCGCGTTCATGCGCACGTAATCAATCAAGGAACCGTGACCATGTTCAGGATCACATGTGCTGCATTCGCCGGTTTGCTTGGCTTGTGGGGCTTTTCAAACGCCGCCCAGGCTGAGGGCATTACCGGTGAAGTGGGCGCAGGCGTCAGCTATCAGCCCCGCGAACCCACAGGCAGCCGCTATCAGATCACCCCTATTCCCTACTTCGATCTGGACTGGGGCAATGTCAGCCTCGGGACCGACGATGGCTTGACCTGGAGCGCCCTGAATACCAACGGGTTCAGCGCCGGGCCTTACGTCAATTACATTTCGGGCCGCACGGCCAACGGCGCCCTCGCCGGCCTGCGGGATGTCTCGAGCATGGCCGAAGTGGGCGGGTTCGTGCAGTACGCGCCGGCCGAGTTCTGGCGGGTCTACGCCCAGCTGGGCCGGGCCGTGGGCGGAGGCCACGACCAGGGTGGCGTACTCGGCAAGGTCGGTGGCGAGCTGGGTTACCCGCTGGGCGGCGGGATCATTGGCAGCAGCGGCCTGATGGCGCATTTCGCCGATGACCGCCAGACCAACACGTTTTTCGGCGTGGATGGCAACGAAGCCGCTGCCTCGGGCTTCAAGCCCTACAACGCCAGCGGCGGTTTCCAGAACCTTACGTTTACCCAGAGCTTCGAGTTCCCCCTGGCGGCGAAGTGGTCGCTGCTGACCAGCGCCAGCTGGGTCCACCTGGTGGGCTCGGCGGCGGACAGCAGCATCGTGCGCCAGACCGGCGAAGTGAATCAGGGCCAAGTGCAGACCGCCATCAGCTACAAATTCGACTGATCCCCCTGTAGGAGCCGGCTTGCCGGCGATGAGGCCCTTAAAAACGCCATCGCCGGCAAGCCGGCTCCTACAGTTGGGTTTCGTGAGTGCCGACGAAGTTGGTCTAAGCCTTGCAGTAACGCCCTGGAATCCACTGTTCAGGACGTTCTTCATGGCTCGCCCCGCTTACCGCCTGTTGCACCATTCGCTGTGGGACCTGGTCCCTATCGCCATGGGCCTGGCGCATTTCGCTTTTGTCATCTGGCTGGTTGCCGCGTTTCATAGCTTGAGCTGGTGGGCCTTGGTCCCGCTCGCACTGGTTTACGCGGTCAGTATGTCGTGGAGCATCAACAGCATCTCCCACAACCAGATCCACAACGCCTACTTCACCCACCGCGCCATGAACCGTGCGTTTGACCTGCTGCTGTCTGTCACCATCGGGTTCTCCCAGACGCTCTACCGCGATATCCACAACCGCCACCACCGTGGCAATGCCGACCTGCCGGGCCCGGACGGGCAAACCATCGACCCGCTGTCGATCTACCAACGCGGCAAAGACGGCCAGCCGGAAAACCCGTGGGCCTACACGTTCCTCAGTTTTTTCCGCGACGATCCCAAGCCGTTCTATGACGAAATGAAGCGCAAGCGCCCGGCTGACGCGCGTTGGGTCAAGGTGGAGATCTGCGTGACGGTGGTGTTCTACATCGCTCTGGCGTTCTACAACTGGCAGGCGGTGCTGTGGCTGTTGCCGTTCTGGTACCTGGGCCAGTGCCTGTCATCGCTCAATGGCTACTACGAGCACTTTGGCGGCAACCCGGACCTGCCGATTGCCTGGGGCGTGAGTTCCTACAGCGTGTTGTACAACCTGATCTGGATGAATAACGGTTACCACGCCGAGCACCACTACCGGCCGAAGATGCACTGGACCAAGGTGAAGGCGTTTCATCGGGAGATTGCCGAGCAGCAGCGTGAGGCGGGCGTCAAGGCGCTTCCGGTGTCCCATGGCTTAGGCTTCCTGGTGGCACACCGCAAATCCCGGGGCTGACCCTAACCTGTAGGAGCCCGGCTTGCCGGCGATGGCGTCTTCAAGGGCCCCATCGCTGGCAAGCCAGCTCCTACAAGGGGTGGTACGGGCATATCACGGACGCCATCGCCAGGGTTCTCAGTTCTCTTCGCCTTCAGCCAGCAACGCAATCCCGCCGATAATCACCGCAACGCCCACCCAGTGCAGCAGGCTGATGTGTTCCCCCAGCCCCAGCCATGACCCCAGCAGCACCACCACGAACACCAGCGAACTCAGCGGAAACGCCAGGGACAGGCTGCTGCGCCGCAGGATCAGCATCCACACGAAGAAGGCGCCGATGTAACTGCCGATCGCCGCCAGGATCCCCGGGTTGCGCGCCACGTCCGCCAGCCACTGCCAGTTGAAATCCATCTGCCCCAGTTGGTCACCCGCCACCTTGGTAAACAACTGCCCGGCGCTTTCAAAACCGATCAGCAACGCCCACAGCACCACGGTACCCAGGCGCCCGTGCAGCCAGCCGCTGGGCCGCTCTGCCACAACATTCTGCGAACTCATGCCTGACTCCCCGCAATGGCCACCAACATCACACCAAAAGTAATCACCAGCGTGCCCAGCCAGCGACGCCGGCTGACGGTTTCCTTGAGCACCAGCTTGCCCGCCAGCACCACGCCGCAGTAGGCCAGTGCTGCGGCCGGGAACAACAGGCTCAATGGCGCACGGGACAAGGCTTCAAGCCACACGAAAAACTCAATGGCATAGGCGCCGATCCCGGCCCACAGCAACGGCGCATTGAACACTTGGCCCCAGAACGCATTCAGGCGAAACCCGCCTTCCAGCTCCGGCAGCCGGTCCAGGCCGATTTTGAAACACAGCTGGCCGATCACATCGAGCACGATGGAAAACGCCACCAGCATCACTACGAGCAAGGTCACGGGAACAACTCCTCAAACAGGTCAATCAGGGCTTCATTGGTCGCGGCATTACGCTGGATATCCTCCGGGCTCCAGCGCTCGGGCGGCGGCTGGTCGGACTTGGCTTCCCAGCGCTTGAACGCGTTGCTGAACGCCGGGGTGGCGAACTCGCCGCACACGTCGATGCCGATGATGCGCTTGCGCGCCGCCAAGGCCCGCAGGGCTTCGAGCAAATGGGTCAGGCGCATGCCGCCCTGGTCCCAGTTGGTGGCGGCGTCTTCGCTGGCCAGCACGTCTTTGTCGATGGTGATCCAGATCGCTTCGGTGGGCAGGCTGCTGATCATCTGCTCCAGAAACGCGGTCCAGTCCAACTCGGACAGATTGCGCCAGTGCAGGTGGTTCTCCTGCTGTTGATGACCGGCGCCATCGCCTACCCGGCCCCAGACTTTCGACGGCGGATGCTGCCACGGAAACAGCTGCAATTGCCCGCGCTTGAGGGCGCCGAGGTTGCCGCCGCGCAGTTGCGGGTTGTGCAGGTCGTCGCTGCACGGGCCGAGGGTGACGATGCGTTTGACGGCCGGCATTTTCAACGCACGGTTGACCCAGGAACCACAGTGGCGCTTGGGCGCAAAGCGCACCCAGTCGGGGTGGTTGTCGAAATGGATCAGGCTGATGGGTTCCTTGAGGTCCGCCAGGAACGCCGGCGTGAGGTGGTGGTAGTCGCCGGAGCCGACAAACAGGATTTCCGGGCGTGCATCCACCGGCCGTGGCCGTTTGGCCAGGCGCTCGGCGAAGGACTTCCAGGTTTTTTCGGTGGACCACAGGCGCAGTTTCGGGCCCAGGTCCAGCAAGTCGAGGCGCGTGGCCTGGCCGCTGGCCAACCGCAGGGCAATCGGTGCCTGGCCGGTAAGGCTGTGGTCGAGGTCAAGAATATTCAAGGCAGTGTTGCCCCCTAATAACAGCGCCCATCCGGCTGCCGGATGGGCTTTGAGGGGGTAATGCAAGGGACGGGCCAGCACCTGTTTTGAAAACAACGCGCAACAATTGTAGGAGCCGGCTTGCCGGCGATGGCGGTGGGTCAGCCAGCCTCTCTATCTGCTGATAGACAGCTATCGCCGGCAAGCCGGCTCCTACAGGGGGGTCAGGCTTTGGCTTCGTTGATGATCTGGCGGATGGCGCCGACAAACGCTTCGGCCGGCTGGCCACCGCTGACGGCGTATTGGTCGTTGAACACGATGGTCGGCACCGAGCTCACACCACGGGAAATCCACAGTTGTTCCTGCTCACGTACGTCCGCGGCGTATTCATCGCTGGCGAGAATCTCGGCGGCGCGCTTGAGGTCCAGGCCGACGCTTTCGGCAATGATCGCCAGTGTGGCGTGGTCGGAAGGGTCCTGGCCATCGCTGAAGTACGCCTTGAACAGTGCTTCCTTGAGGTTGTACTGCAAGCCTTCAAGCCCGGCCCAATGCAGCAGGCGATGGGCATCGAAGGTGTTGTAGATACGGCTCTGACCATCAGTACGGAAAGCAAAACCCAACGCGGCGCCCATGTCGCGGATGCGCTCGCGGTTGGCCTGGGACTGCTCGGCGGTAGAGCCGTATTTCTCGGTGATGTGTTCGACGATGTTCTGCCCCTCGGCAGGCATGTTCGGGTTCAGCTCGAACGGCTGGAAATGGATCTCGGCCTGCACTTCGGCGCCCAATTGGTCCAGGGCCTCGGTCAGGCCGCGCAGGCCGATGATGCACCAGGGGCAGGACACGTCGCTGACGAAATCGATTTTCAGGGGAGTACTCATGGTAGGCAACCTCGCTGGCATTCACGCGCCGGAAACCTCGCACGATACACCAATGTCACAGCACCTTCGAAGGCTCGCCCAGGTCAATCTGCGCCCAGTGCGCGGCATCTTCACGGTGGGCTTTGAGATACGGCAGCACCGCCGTCAGCAGTGGCGCCTTGAACGCCTCCTGGAAACGATGGGCCATGCCGGGAATCAGCTTCAACTGGCTGCCCTGGATATGCGCCGCCAGGTGCACGCCGTGCATCACCGGCAACAACGGATCGGCGGTGCCATGTACCACCAAGGTCGGCACCCGCAGTTGGTTGAGCAGCGGTACACGGCTGGGCTCGGCAAGGATGGCCATGATCTGGCGTTTCACACCGTCGGGGTTGAAGGCGCGGTCATAGGACAGCGCCGCCTGGTGCAGCAACGCCTGGCGATCGTCTTTCACATAAGGGCTGCCGAGGGCGGCCAACAGGTCGGCCTGTTGTTCGAGCGCCACTTCGCGATTGGGCGCACTGCGCCGCGACAGCAACTGCACCAGCGCCGCGTTCGGGGCGGGCAGGCCTTCGGCGCCGGAACTGGTCATGACCAGGGTCAGGCTTTCCACCCGCTGTGGTGCCATGGCGGCCAGGTGCTGGGCGATCATGCCGCCCATGCTCGCGCCCAGCACGTGGAATTGCTGGATCTGCAGCGCGTCCATCAGGCCCAGCGCATCGTCGGCCATGTCGCTCAGCGTGTAGGGCGCTGCGACCGGCAGGCCGAGCTTGTAGCGCAGCACTTCAAAAGTGAGGTTGGCGCTGGCCGGCGCCTGGCGCCAGGTGGACAGGCCGACATCACGGTTGTCGTAGCGGATCACCCGGAAACCTTGCTGGCACAGGGCGACCACCACCTCATCCGGCCAATGGATCAATTGCCCGCCAAGGCCCATCACCAGCAGCAAGGCCGGGTCGGACGCACGGCCGATGCTCTGATAGGCGATGCTCACCTTTTCCAGGTCGACCGTTTGAGTCGGGACATTGACGTCACATCGAGAAGCCGCAAAAGACGGCAGGCCGAACAAAAGAGCGGCCAGTAAAAACAACACGCGCATGAAAAACACCGAAACGCAGAACCCCAGTAGAGCGCGAGTCTGATGAAGTTTGTTCAAGCGCGCTGCCACAGTTCCATGACAGTTTGATGAAGAGTGCCAAGTGGTCACCTTTTGTCGACAGGCGCGCCAACATGAGACAAACTCACGCCATTCCGATTCTCTACAAATTGTATTCATGGAGAGCCCGTGCTCGAGATCCGTCACCTCAAGACCCTGCACGCCCTGCGCGAAGCCGACAGCCTGGTGGAAGCCGCCGAGCGTTTGCACCTGACGCAATCGGCGCTGTCCCACCAGTTCAAAGAGCTGGAAGAGCGTTTGGGCATGCCACTGTTCGTGCGCAAGACCAAGCCGCTGCGTTTCACCAGCGCCGGTTTGCGCCTGCTGCAATTGGCCGATGCCACCCTGCCCTTGCTGCGCGGCGCCGAGCGGGATATCGCGCGATTGGCCGGCGGCACCGCCGGCCGCTTGCACATGGCCATCGAATGCCACAGCTGCTTCCAGTGGCTGATGCCGACCATCGACCAATTCCGCGATGCCTGGCCGGAAGTCGAGCTGGACCTGGCCTCGGGCTTTGCCTTCGCGCCGTTGCCGGCCCTGGCCCGGGGCGACCTGGACCTGGTGGTGACCTCCGACCCGCTGGAGCTGCCGGGCATCACCTACGTGCCGTTGTTCACCTACGAAGCCATGCTGGCGGTGGCCAACCAGCACCCGCTGGCGCACAAGCCGTACATCGTGCCGGAAGACCTGCTGACCGAAACCCTGATCACCTACCCGGTGGAGCGCGACCGCCTGGACATCTTCACGCGCTTCCTCGAACCCGCCGATGTGGAACCCGCCCAGGTGCGCACCTCGGAGCTGTCGGTGATGATGATGCAACTGGTGGCCAGCGGCCGTGGTGTGTGTGGCATGCCCCATTGGGCACTGCACGAATACAGCTCGCGTGGCTACGTGAAGGCCAAGCGCCTGGGCGAGAAAGGGTTGTTTGCGACGTTGTATGCGGCGATCCGTGCCGACATGCTGGATGCGCCGTACATGCGCGACTTCCTGCTGACGGCCAAGGACACGTCGTTTTCAACGTTGGATGGGGTTAGCGCCGTACGCTAAAACCTGCGCAACCTCACAGACGATGAGATCAAATGTGGGAGCTGGCTTGCCTGCGATAGCGGTGCATCAGACAGACCGCTATCGCAGGCAAGCCAGCTCCCACAGGGGAAATCACTGGCCTTTCAATTCGCGCCACATATGGATCTTGTCGAAATAATCCTCCCCCACCCGCACCGCCAGCGGCTCCAGGCCGTACTGGATGAATCCGCAACGCTGGTACAGCGCAAAGGCGGCGTCGTTGCCGGCGGTGACGGTCAGTTGGATCAGCTTGAGGCGCGGGTGACGGCGTGCCTCATCGAGTGCCGCCTCCACCAACTGGCGACCCAGTCCTTTGCGTTGATGGGCCTCGGTCACGTACATGCCGAACAGCGTCACCTTGTGCCGCGCTTTTTCCCGGGGCTCGAAGGCCAGGCCGACAATGCCCGCCAGTTCATCCCCTTCAAACGCGCCGAGCAAACAGTCCAGTGGGCTGCTCACGCGCTTTTCCCACCAGCTCAACGGCATCGCCGCACGCTCGGCCACGCTGGAGGTGAAGGCCTGGGGGTAGGCGCCATACGCTTCAAGCATCAGAGCCCGATAGGCCTCGGCGTCGCCCGCCCCCAGGGTGCGAATGATCATGCAGGCAGCGAAGCGCGGTAGAACGGCAGGATCAAGTCACGCGTCAGCGGCGCCAACGCCAGGCCGCCGTCACCGGCCGGGTCGATCCAGCGCACTTCTTCGATTTCTGCAGCCGGGGTTACCGGTACATCGATCCGTACCTGGAACAATTCCGCGTGTACGGTGAAGCCGGGTTCATTGGCGGCCGGCGCCGAGAAGTGGCCCAGGTAGAGCGCATCTTCTGGATTGATCCGCAGGTTCAGCTCTTCGTGCAGCTCACGGGCCAGCGCTTCGGCGGGTTGCTCGCCCGCATCGATCTTGCCGCCCGGCTGCATGAAGGCCTGGGTGCCGCGCTTGCGCACCAGCAGGGTCTGGCCGTCGCTGCCAATCAGGAGGGCGGCGGCGATGCGGATGGTAGACGTCATGAAAGGTTACCTTAAACACAAAGGCGCAAGGATCACATGACCTACAGCCGCACCGCAATCCAATGTGGGAGCTGGCTTGCCTGCGATGGCGGTGTGTCAGTTGAAACAGTGTTTGCTGATGGGCCGCCATCGCAGGCAAGCCAGCTCCCACAGTTTCAGAGTGTGTTCAGCCTGTGGTTACGGCGGTGTCCTTGATGAACACGCTGTAGCGCGCACCTTCCATGGTTTCGAAGGCGATCAGCTTGTCCACCAGGGGCAAGTTCAAGACTTTGCCGGCATTGAGCAGCAACATGCCGTTATCGGCGTTGAGATTGCGCGCCAATATCATGCCCTCCTCCAGCTCGCGAGTGCCCAGCACCTTGACGTTGGGGTCGCCCAGGGTCACGTCGTTGAGGTAGGTGGCGCACACCAGCACAAAGTCCTCGACCATCAGCGGGTCATACAGCCGCCCGGCGTATTTGCGGATGTACAGCAGCGCTTCGTCGCTGTTCATCTGCCGCTCCAGGATCAGGCCTTTTTGCAGTTCAATGAAATCCACCGCCAGTTTCAACAGGCGCGAACCGGCCGGAATCGCCTCGCCCTTGAGGTGGTCGGGAAAGCCCGAGCCGTCCCAGCGCTCCTGGTGATGACGGATCAGGCGTGCAGCGTCTTTCATCGGTTCCAGGGTCATCAGCAGCGACTCACTCTGGGCGGCATAGGCGCGATAACGCTCACGGTCGCTGCTGTGCAGCAGGTCCGAGGGCGAGGCCATCATGCTGTCGCTCCAACTCAACTTGCCGATGTTGTAGAGCGCGGCCGCCATGGTCAGGTCGCGGTTGCTGGCCTCGTCCACGCCGTGGGCCACGCACCAGGTACGTACCAGTTCGATGATCTGGCGGTTGGTCTGCTTGGCGCGGGGCAGGCGCAGGTTGGCCAACAGCGAGAACACTTCGGTGCCGGTGGCGTAGCTGTGCTTGAGCTCTTCGTAGGCCAGGTCGAGCATGTCGGCGGTTTGTTGCAGCTCGCTGGTGCGCGACGCCACGCGCTTTTCCAAGGTTGCATTGAGCTGCTTGAGTGCCTCGTTTTGTTGCAGGATCAGTTGTTCCAGGCGCAGGCGCTCACGCTCCGAATGCTGGTGGGCCAGGGACTGGCGCAGGGCCAGCAGCAGTTCTTCGTCCTTCCAGGGCTTGCTGAGGTAGCGGTAGATCTCACCTTCGTTGATGGCTTTGACGATCAGGGTCAGGTCGGTTTCGCCGGTGAGCAGGATGCGCACGGTGTGGGGATAGTGCTGGTGGATATGCGCCAGCAACGTAGCGCCGTCCATGTCCGGCAAACGCGCGGCGCTCATCACCAGGTCGATGGGTTGGCAGGCGAGAATGGCCAGGGCATCGGCGGCACAGGTGGCGCTGTGAAGGTCGAAGGGTTCCAGCCGCAGCAGGTGCGTGAGGCTGTGCAGCACATCGGGATGGGCGTCGATCAACAGCACGGCGGCGCGGTCGGCATCGCTGAAGGTTACGGACTCTCCCATGGAACACCTCGGATCGTCGATGTGCGCTCCTTACGGTCGGGACCTGCCTCCTTGGCGTTTACTGAGTAGTTTAGTCGGTTTTCGACAAGATGATGGCCTTACGATATCAACGCATAAAAAAAGCCGCTCCAGAAACCGGAGCGGCCTTCGAGGTGAAACGGGGTGCCTTCACGCGTCGGCTTTTTTCGGGCTTGAACCGAACGAAGCAAAACGCTTGTTGAACCCGGCAATCCGGCCTTCGGCCTGGGTCTTGCGCTGTTGGCCGGTGTAGATCGGGTGCGAGGCGCTGGACACGTCCAGCGGGATATACGGGTAAGTGTTGCCGTCGCTGTGCGTGTGGGTGCGGTCGCTGTCGGCGGTAGAGCCGATCAGGAAGAACACGTCGGCGGCGGTGTCGTGGAACAGCACGGTGCGGTAGTCAGGATGGATACCAGCTTTCATAAGGCCTCCGGGGCGTCTGGGTGCAAAATATGTGTTACACAGTAACATAAATCATGCACCCAAACGAGAACCGATTGCAATAAGAATAGGCCCGGCTCTTCTATGCCGCTTCCTGGAAGTCCATTTCCGGTGGCTGTGTCGAGAAACCGCGAGTCAGGAAACCCAGGTAAACCAGGCCAATCGCCAACCACACCAGGCCCAGGTAAATCGCCAGGTGATCCAGGCTGACCATCAGCCACACATCCGCGAGCAGGCCAATCGCCGGGAACACCAGAAACAGGATCAACTCACGCACGCCGCGTTCTTTACCGCCGATCCAGTAATGAAAGATCACCGACAGATTCACCAGGCTGAACGCCAGGAACGCACCGAAGTTGATGAACGAGGTCGAGGTGGTCACGTCCAGCTTCAGCGCCAGCAACGCCACGACCGCACACAACAGGATGCTGTTGACCGGCGTACCGAAGCGCGCATGCAAGGTGCCGAAGAACGACTTGGGCAACACGCCGTCACGCCCCATGGCAAACAACAGCCGCGAACCGCTGGCCTGGGCCGACAGCCCCGAGGCGAACTGGCCGACGATCAGGCCAATCAAGAAGATCGACACAAACAGGTCGCCACCGATATTGCGCGCGATTTCGTACGCCGCCGAATCCACATCGGCAAATTCAAACGACGGGTGGGCCACCTGCACGAAATACGACACACCGACAAAAATCAGCCCGCCAATCAAGGTGATCAGCATGATCGCCCGTGGAATGGTGCGGCGCGGGTCGCGGGTTTCTTCGGTGAGGGTGCTGACCGCGTCAAAGCCCAGGAACGAATAGCAGGCGATGGCCGCACCGCTCATGATCAAAGGCATTTGCATCTGTCCGTTGAAGAACGGGGCGATGGTCCAGAGTGGCTTGCTCGCGTCACCACCGATGTAGTGGATGCACAGCGCAACGAACGCGATCAACACCAGGAACTGCACGAGCATCAGCAGCGCGTTGATGCCGTTGGCCAGTTTCAGGCCGATGATATTGATCACGGTGGTGATGCCGATGAAGGCCAGTACCCACACCCACTGCGGCACGGCCGGGAACGCCGAATGCAGGTACGCCGCGCCGATCAGCCAGATGGCCATAGGCAGGAACAGGTAGTCGAGCAACACCGCCCAACCGGCGATAAAGCCCAGCTTGGGGCTGATGGCCTTGCGCACGTAGCTGTAGGCGGAACCGGCCACCGGAAAGGCCGAGGCCATGCGCCCGTAACTCATGGCGGTGAAGAACATCGCCACCAGGGCGGCCAGGTAAGCGGCGGGGACCATGCCCGCCGTGGATTGCGCCAGGATACCGAACGTACCGAGCACAATGATCGGCGTCATATAGGCGATGCCAAACAGCACCACCGACCCTAACGACAGGGTGCGTTGCAAACGAGCCATGAGCGATTCTCCGCGCAATTATTAGATTTATGGCAGAACTGAAGTCGGTGAAGCGAGTGCATTAATTCTTATGGGTGCAGCGCCCCCTGTAGGAGCCCGGCTTGCCGGCGATGGCGGTCTTAATGCCGCCATCGCCGCGGTGCGACGACTCGACAAGCCGGGCTCCTACAGGAGGGTGGTGTCAGGCTTTGGGGATCAGCAGTTCGCGCGTCCCGTCGCTGCGCTCGATCACCTCGCCCGGCAATTTCAAGCGCTGGTCGTCCAGGTAGCGGTAGTCCTTGCGCGCCGCTGCCAGTTGGTCGAGGTCCAGCTCGACGGTGAATTGCCCTTCTTCACGTCCGGCTTCAAACAGCAAGGTGCCGAACGGGTCCACCAGAGCACTGCCGCCGGCGAACACCAATTCGCCATCGCCGTCTTCCACACGGTTGACCATCAGCGCAAACGCCTGGTTTTCCTGGGCGCGGGCCATGATCGCGGTGCGGTGGGTGGGGCCGTACGGGTCCATGTTGCCATTGGTGACGAGCAGTAATTGAGCCCCCAACTGCCCCAATGCGCGGGCGGATTCGGGAAATTCGATGTCGTAGCAGATCAACAGGCCGACGCGTACGCCCTTCCACAGGCAGGTGGCATAGCGATCACCGGGACTGACCACGCCGCGCTCCAAAGGCCACAGATGGGTCTTGCGATAACGCAAGGCGATGCCTTCGGGGGTGATCAGCAGGGTGGTGTTATAGAACTGGCCGCCGTCGTTCTCGATCATGCCGATCACCACGGCAACATCGCGCGCACCGGCAGCCTGGATAATGGCTTGCACGGTGGGACCGTCCAGCGGCTCGGCAACAGCGGCGACGGTTTCAGCCGAGGGGAAGCCCGTCAGGTGGGTTTCCGGGAAGACGATCAGTTGGGTATCGTCGGCGCAGGCTGCAATTGCCGCCAAGGCGCGCTCAAGGTTGTAAGCTGTATCGTTATCACGACCTGCCAACTGGGCAAATTCGACCTTCATGGGTATTCCTTGTTCTTTATCTGTGCCGCAGTATGCGCAGCGATAACCGGCCAGGGAATTACGCGGCGGGGGTAACCCGATAGGGGTAGATCAATGACCATGTCGCTGGAAGACATCGCCTGGCACCGTTCGGTGGGGCAAATGATAGACGCCCTGGACCAGGCCAATTTCTGGACCCAACTGGTGCGCTTGCTCGACCAGTATGTGCCGTCCGACAGCTGGGTGGCCCTGCTGTTCAGCAGCGAACACCGGCCGCTGGTGTTCGCCGAATGCCCGGGCGCGGACGGCACGCCCGACCATCTGTTCCAGGATTACCTCAACGGGCTGTACCTGCTCGACCCCTTCTACATCGCCAGCCGCGAGCACGCCCACACCGGCCTGTTGCGCTTGGCCGAGGTGGCGCCGGAGCACTTCGAACTCACCGAGTATTACCAGCGCTACTTTCGCCTGAATGTAGTGGCCGACGAAATCCAGTTCAATTGCCACCTGCCGGATGGGCGTACCTTGTGCCTGTCCCTGGGATCGAAGCAGCGTTTTGACCCGGCACAGATTGCCCTGCTGTCGTTGATCCAGCCCTGGGTACTGAGCCTGCTGCGCCAGCGCCTGCCCTATGAGCTCAACCAGGTCAGCGCGCCACAACCGCCCGTGCAGAACGATGAATGGGGCGCACAACTGACCGCCCGCGAGCTGGATGTCGGCCGTTTGATGCTCAGCGGTTGCTCCAGCAAGGAAATCGCTCGTAAGCTGGAAATCTCTGTTGAAACCGTGAAAGTCCATAAGAAACACATGTACAGCAAGCTAGGGATCAAATCCCAGTCTGAGCTGTTCTCGATCTTCCTTCAGGCACAAACCGCCTGATTGAGCCCCGTAGGAGCCGGCTTGCCGGCGATGGCGATCTTGAAGGCGTCATCGCCGGCAAGCCGGGCGCCTACGGGTCCTGATGAGTGAACCCAAGGAAAACCGTATGAGCCTGTCCTTGTTAAGCCGTTACGCCTTCTTTGCCGTGTGCGTCATTTTCACCCTCGCCAGCCTCCCCTTTATCCAGCATGAATGGCTGTGGCCCATCACCGTGGTCACCGGCATCCTCAGCCTGATTGGTATCTTCGACCTGCTGCAAAGCCCCCACGCGGTGCGCCGCAACTACCCGATCCTGGGCAATATCCGTTACCTGGTGGAGGCCATCCGCCCGGAAATCCGCCAGTACCTGCTCGAATCCGACAGCGACGCCCTGCCCTTTTCCCGGGCCCAGCGTTCGCTGGTGTATTCACGCGCCAAGAATGAAAGCGCCGACAAACCCTTCGGCACCCTGATCGACGTGTACCAGTCGGGCTTTGAATTTATCGGCCATTCCATGCGCCCTGCACCGTTGAGCGACCCCAGCGCCTTTCGCGTGATGGTCGGCGGCCCGCAGTGCAAGCAGCCGTACTCGGCGTCGGTGTTCAACATCTCGGCGATGAGCTTCGGCTCGTTGAGCGCCAATGCGATTCGCGCATTGAACCAGGGCGCCAAGCTGGGCAACTTTGCCCATGACACCGGCGAGGGCAGCATCAGCCCCTACCACCGCGAAAACGGCGGCGACCTGACGTGGGAGCTGGGCAGCGGCTACTTCGGCTGCCGCACCAGCGACGGCCGTTTCGACCCGGAGCGCTTCGCCGTGCAGGCCCAAGACCCGCAGGTGCGCATGATCGAAATCAAGATGAGCCAGGGCGCCAAACCCGGCCATGGCGGCATCCTGCCCAAGCACAAGGTCACCAAGGAAATCGCCGAGACGCGCGGCATCCTGATGGGCGAAGACTGCATCTCGCCGTCGCGCCACAGCGCGTTTTCCACGCCGATTGAAATGATGCATTTCATCGCCCAGCTGCGCGAGCTGTCCGGCGGCAAACCGGTGGGTTTCAAATTCTGCCTGGGCCATCCGTGGGAATTCATGGGCATCGCCAAGGCCATGCTCGAGACCGGCATCCTTCCGGACTTCATCGTGGTCGACGGCAAGGAAGGCGGCACCGGCGCCGCGCCGGTGGAGTTCACCGACCACATCGGTGTACCGCTGCGTGAAGGCCTGCTGTTCGTGCACAACACCCTGGTGGGCCTGAACCTGCGCGACAAGATCAAGCTCGGCGCCAGCGGCAAGATTGTCAGCGCGTTCGACATCGCCAGCGTCCTGGCCATCGGCGCCGACTGGGCCAACTCGGCACGCGGCTTCATGTTTGCCATTGGCTGCATCCAGTCCCAGTCGTGTCACACCAACAAATGCCCGACCGGCGTCGCCACCCAGGACCCGCTGCGCCAACGCGCACTGGTGGTGCCCGACAAGGCCCAGCGCGTGTTCAACTTCCACCGCAGCACGCTCAAGGCGCTGGCGGAGATGCTCGCCGCTGCCGGTCTTGATCACCCTTCGCAACTGTCGGCCAAGCACCTGGTGCGACGCATGTCGGCGACCGAGATCAAGTTGTTCTCGCAGCTGCATGTGTTCCTCAAGCCGGGTGAACTGCTCACCGGCGAAGTGAACGGCGAGTTCTATTCGCGCATGTGGCAGATGGCACGCGCGGACAGTTTTGAGCCCAATGAGGTCGCAGCCGCCTGACGCCCCCTGAGGCCTGCCCGGAACCGGGCAGGCTTTACATTCAGTAATACCCAGCCTTTGCAATTGCTTACAAATACCGCCAACCTGCGCCCGCCCGACGTGCGGCGTACGACAACACGCGCATTCGCCTGTCTTTATTAAACCTTTTGTTCAAGAGCCCGCTGCCATGCTGAACGGACGCGACCCGCGCATCGATTTTTTTCGGGGCCTGGCGTTGATCTTCATTTTCTGGGATCACGTCCCCCACAACCCCCTCGGCCAGATCACCCTGCGAAACTTTGGTTTCAGCGATGCGGCGGAGGTGTTCGTGTTCCTCGCCGGTTACGCCGCCGTCCTGGCTTACGGCAAGATTCTGCAACGTGATGGCTATTGGATTGCCTCGCTGAAAATCCTGCGCCGCACCTGGGTGCTGTACGTGGTGCATATCTTCCTGTTGGCAATGCTGATGGGCATTGTGTTCTTCGCCAACAGCCACGTGGAAACCCGCGACCTCGTCGAAGAGATGGGCCTGACGCATTTCGTCACCCACCCACAGCAAGCGCTGACCGATGAATTGCTGTTGCGCTTCAAACCCAACCTGATGGACCCGCTGCCGCTGTACATCGTGCTGCTCGCTGGCTTGCCGCTGGTACTGCCGCTGATGATGCGCAAGACCGGGCTGGTGGTGGCCCTCTCTGCCACCGTGTATTTTCTCGCGCCGTGGATGGGCTGGAACCTGCGGGCAATTGCCGACGGCGTGTGGTACTTCAACCCGGTGACATGGCAATTCCTGTTTGTGCTGGGAGGCGCTGCTGCGCTGTACAGCGGGCAAGAACGCCCTGTCGAAACACGGCCTCTGCGTCACCAGCCGCTGTTTGTCGCGGCGGCGATTTATGCCGTGATGGCCGGAGTACTGACCCTGTCGTGGCGCTGGCCTGAGATCCACGATGCGCTGATGCCCTCGGTGATCAGCGACCTGATCTACCCCATCAGCAAGACCGACTTGTCCCCCTTGCGCCTGCTGCACTTCCTCGCCCTCGCCTACGTCACCGCCAAGCTGTTACCGGGCCGAGGCTGGACCGAAAACGCGTTGGCGCAACACGTTTGCCGTATGGGCCGTTATTCGTTGGAAGTGTTTTGCCTGGGCGTCGTGCTCGCGCCGCTGGCCGATATGGTCAACGCCCTGGCCGGGGATGCCGTGGCGATGCAACTGCTGACGGCCATGATCGGCGCCGCCTTGATGGTGATGCTTGCGCTGTGGCTGGAGTTCAACAAGCGCCTGGACCAGTCGCTCAAGTCGAGCGCAGGAGGAAGGCCCGCTGTGCGCAGCGAGCCTTCCCGCGTATCAGGCTGAACGCACCTGTGCCGAGGTCGCGCCGTTCGGCTGCAGCTTGAACACGTAGAACAACACGGTCAGCAACACCAGGAACGCCGGACCCACATACAGCGCCACACGGGTGTCCGGGAAGTACGCCATCAGGCCGACGACCAGCACCAGGAAGGCCAGGGCCAGGTAGGAACTGACCGGGTACAGCCACATACGGTACTTGAGCCCTGCCTGCTCGGCCGGGCTCAAGCCTTTGCGGAATTTGAGCTGGGCCAGCAGGATCATCAGCCAGGTCCAGATCGCACCGAAGGTGGCGATGGAGGTCACCCAGACGAACACCTGGTCCGGCACCAGGTAGTTGAGCAACACGCCCAGCAGCAGCGCAAAGATCGACAACAGCAGCGCCTTGCGTGGCACACCGTTGCTGGAGGTCTTGGCGAAGGTGGCCGGGGCCTGGCCGTTCTGCGCCAGGCTATACAGCATGCGCCCGGTGCTGAAGATGCCGCCGTTGCAGGAGGACAGCGCGGCGGTGATCACCACGAAGTTGATGATGCCCGCGGCGGTCTTGATGCCCAGGCGTTCGAAGGTCATCACGAACGGGCTGCCCTGGGTGCCGATTTCATTCCACGGGTAGATCGACAGGATCACGAACAGCGCCCCCACGTAGAACAACAGGATGCGCCAGAACACCGAGCCAATCGCGCTCGGAATAGTCTTCTGCGGGTTGCGCGCTTCACCGGCGGTGAGGCCGATCATCTCCACGCCCAGGTAGGCGAACATCACCATCTGCAAGGACATCAACACACCCTGCACACCGTTGGGCATGAAGCCGCCATGGCTCCACAGGTTGGAAATGCCCAGCGCCACGCCGTCGTTACCAAAGCCGAACGCAATGATGCCGACACCGCCGATGACCATCGCAATGATGGTGACGATCTTGATCAGCGCGAACCAGAATTCGAACTCACCAAAGGCCTTTACCGCGATGAGGTTGATCGTGCCCATGCTGATCAGTGCCGCCAGGGCCCAGATCCAGCGCGGTGTATCGGGGAACCACACGCCCATGTACACCGCCACAGCGGTGATCTCGGCCACACAGGTCACCAGCCACAGGAACCAGTAGTTCCAGCCGGTGAGAAAGCCCGCCAACGGGCCAAGGTAGTCTTGGGCATAACGGCTGAACGAGCCGGCCACCGGGTTGTGCACGGCCATTTCGCCGAGTGCGCGCATGATCACCAGGATCGCCAGGCCGCCAATGATGTAGGAAAGCATGATGGCGGGACCGGCCATCTTGATAGCCTTGGCCGAACCGAGGAACAGCCCGACACCGATACAGGCGCCTAGGGCCATGAGGCGAATATGGCGTTCACCAAGTTCGCGTTTGAGCGGGCCGCCTTGAGCGGTCTCGCCATGGGGCAGTGGGTTGCCGACGGGCATAGGGGTACAACCTCATCTTGTTATTGGATTGTCCGTTGAGTTTCCAGGGCGCAGGCCGGTAAGCCTGAGTCCTTGCCGAAACCGGGGCCGCCTCTTGGGCCGGCCCTTCTTGCCGGGCAAGATCAGCGGGGCGAGCAGTATAAAAAGCCCAGGTCAGGGTCTTTCACTATAAAAGCGAGGCAATTTAGGTTAATTGCTCGCCCGATTGCAATTTAACAGGAGCATCTATCCTGCCTGACGCGACAAAACGTCACGCAGCGCACCGAACGGCGTAGCTATCAGGAGATTCTGGCCGGGAAAATACATTTCCCTCACAGGCAGCCCTCAGCGACTACGCTTCTAACAAGTCCGATCAATCTGCGTGTAGGGATCAATCGACTATGGGCGCACTGTGGCAAACCGATTCGACCAAGGCTGCGAAAGTACAAGGCAGTCCGGACACAGCGCCTTTACCCAAAAATAAACCCAGGCCCCGCTACGGCCGTCGGCTGTTCTGGCTGATCGTGGTGATGGGGTTGATTGCCCTGGGCTTCGCCGCAGCCAAAGAGATGCGCACCTCGCGCCTGCAAGCCCAGGAACTCAGCCGCCTGGCCCGCGACCTCACCTACCAGGTAAAACCCGGCGCCAGCGACGCCATGGTCTATCCGGGCGCCGGCCCGTTCGACCGGCGTCTGGGCTACAGCGACCTGGGCACGTTTCTGCCGCGTCTGCTCAAACGTGGTTATGTCATCCAGGCCCAGTCACGCTTCTCCCCGGAACTGATGGACTACAGCGCCAAGGGCCTGTTTGTGCCCTATGCAGAAAAAATCCAGGCCGGGCTGTCGATCACCGATTGCCGCGCGGTGCCGCTCTACCAATACAACTACCCACAACAGCTCTACGACAGTTTCGCCGCCATCCCGCCACTGGTGGTCAGCAGCCTTTTGTTTATTGAAAACCGCGACCTGCTCGACCCCGCCCAACCCCAGGCCAACCCTGCGGTAGACTGGCCACGCTTTGCCAAGGCCGCCTGGTCACAAGTCGCCAAGCTGCTGCACCTGCCCGGCCAGAGTGCCGGTGGCAGCACCCTGGCGACGCAGCTGGAAAAGTATCGCCACTCACCGGACGGCCTCACGGTTTCAGGCAGCGAAAAACTGCGGCAGATGTTTTCCGCCGCCGTGCGCGCCTACCACGATGGCCCCGACACCCTGCCCGCCCGCAAGAACATCCTGCGCGATTACCTCAACAGTGTGCCCCTGTCCGCCGTGCCCGGGCATGGCGAAGTGCACGGCATGGCCGAGGGTTTGCGGGTGTGGTACGGCGCCGATTTCAACCAGGTCAACCAGGCGCTGCGCGGGCCGGTGAACGCCGAACAGGGCCTGGCCTTGCGCCAAGTGTTGTCGTTGATCATCGCTCAGCGTCGCCCCTCCCATTACCTGGCCAAGGGGCGCGATGAACTGGCGCAGCTCACCGACAGCCACCTGCGCCTGCTGGCCCAGAATGGCGTGATCACACCGGCGTTGTTAAAGGTCGCGCTGGCGAGCAACGTCACTTACCGCGACTGGGTGCAGCAACCCACGGTGCAGCCCGTCGAAACCAACAAAGGCATCAGTGTGGCCCGCAGCCGCCTGGCCGCCTTGCTCGACCGACCGCTGTACGACCTCGACCGCCTGGACCTGTCCGCTACCACTACCTTGCAAGCGCAATTGCAGGGCCAGGTCAGCGACTACCTCAAGCACCTGGCCGACCCCGACTACGCGCGCCAGCTCGGCCTGCTCGGCGAGCGCTTGCTCACCCCGGCCAGCACCGCCCAGGTCCGCTACAGCTTCACGCTCTTCGAGCTGACGCCAGACGGTTCACGGGTGCGTGTGCAGACCGACAACACCGACCAGCCCTTCGACATCAACGAAGGCAGCAAGCTGGAACTGGGCTCCACCGCCAAGCTGCGGGTGCTCACCACCTACCTGCAAATCATCAGCGAGCTGCACGACAAGCACGCCGCCAAAGCGCCCGCCGAGCTAAGAAAAGTCCCGGTGGACGAACAAGACCGCCTCAGCCGATGGGCCCTGGACTACCTGATCCAGACCCCGGACAAATCGCTCGCCAAAATGCTCGACGCCGCCCTCGACCGTACTTACTCAGCCAGCCCTGGCGAAAGTTTCTTTACCGGTGGCGGCCTGCACCACTTCCATAACTTCCGCAGCCAGGACAACGGCCGCAGCCCCACACTGCGTGACGCGTTGCGCGAGTCGATCAACCTGCCCTTCATCCGCCTGATGCGCGACGTGGTGCGCTATGTGACCTACTCCGGCGAAAACAACAGTGCCGAGTTGCTCAAGGACGACAACGACCCGCGCCGCCAGGAATACCTCGCCGGTTTTGCTGACCGTGAAGGCACCACCTTCCTGAGCAAGTTCTGGAAGAAGTACCAGAAGAAGGACACCCAGGCGCGCCTCGAAACCTTCCTCGACAGCCTGCGCCCTACACCGATCCGCCTGGCTGCCGTGCACCGCTACCTGCTGCCCAACGCCAGCCAGGAGAGCTTCAACCTGTTCGTGCGCTCGCACTTGAACGGGGTCAAAACCAACGAAAAACTCACCGATGAGCGTCTCGAAAAACTCTATAAAAACTACGGCCCGGGCACCTACGACCTGCCCGACCAAGGCTACATCGCCAAAGTCCACCCGCTGGATCTATGGCTGCTCGGCTACTTGCTCAATCACCCCGACGCGACCTTCAGCGAGGTGGTCAAAGCCAGCCAGTTCGAGCGCCAGGAGGTGTACAGCTGGCTGTTCAAAAGCCGCCATCAAAGCGCGCGTGACAGCCGTATCCGCACCATGCTGGAGATCGAGGCGTTCCTGGATATTCACCAACGCTGGCGGGCGGTTGGCTATCCGTTTGATCATCTGGTGCCGTCCCTGGCCACGGCCATCGGCAGTTCCGGCGACCGCCCGGCAGCGTTGGCCGAACTGATGGGCATCATCCTCAACGACGGTGTGCGCCCCAAAGTGCTGCGCATCGACACTCTGCGCTTTGCCGCCGATACACCTTATGAAACCCAAGTCGTCAACGACCCGGCACCGGGCAAGCAAGTGATTCCGGTAGAGGTGGCCCGGGCCTTGCGTGGTGCCTTATCCCAAGTGGTGGACGCCGGTACCGCCAAGCGCGTGGCCGGCAGTTTCAAGCTGGCCGACGGCACACCACTGGCCATGGGCGGTAAAACCGGTACCGGGGACAACCGCATCGAGGCCATCGGCGCCGGTGGGCGCATCCTCAGTTCCAAATCCATCAACCGTACCGCCACCTTTGTGTTCTACCTGGGCGAACACCATTTCGGCACATTGACGGCGTTCGTCCCCGGTCAATCGGCCGAGCATTTCACCTTCACCTCGGCATTGCCGGTGCAGGTGCTCAAGGGCATGGCCCCCATCCTGATGCCGTACCTGCAACCCGGCGACCACACCTTGTGCACGCCATCAGTCGACGCTGAAAAACAACCGGCGGGCCAGGGCCAATCCGATCTGCGCGCGGCGGATCTGTAAGGTCTGCACCGCACGGCCGCCCTGACCACTGCGCATTTGCGCAAATGCCAAGGCTTCGGCCTGCGCCTGGGCCTGTCGGCCGAGGCGCTCCTGCTCGGGGCTCTTGAGGTGGGCGGCGGTGAAATGATCATCCGGACCTTCACGCCGGGCGTAATGAAAATGCGCAAAACACACCGGCTTTGCGCTGTGCACGTCGTTGACTGCGTACACCTGCAAGTAGTCGTCGCGCCGGCCCTTCAGCGCCACCCGTGGCCCTTTGCGAACAATGCGGACTTCACCCTGGCTGTGCAGGAACGCCACATCCTCCTGGCTGACGGGCCGCAACAGAGTGGCGCGAATGCGTGCGCTCAAGCCGGCTTGCTCCAACTTGGCCACTGCGGCGCGAAGCTGGGTTTCGGCGGCCCGCGCATTGGCCTGCTGCACGGCGGCCAGGCGCGTACCACCCGATTCACGCAACTTGCGCGCGATCGCATCGGCGGCCCAGGTCCGGCTGCGCGCCTCAGCCTGGAGCAACTCTTGAAGCGACGCCGGATCGTTAGCCCGTTCGACCATGCCTTCAACCCGGGAAATGGCTTTGTCCACGTCGTGCAACAACACCCCGGACTTTTTCATCAGTGCCCCCAGTTCGGGGTCCGGGCGCAAGAGTGCGGGGTTGACGCGCTGATCCCAGATGCCGTCATCGGCTTCGGTGAACGTACCGATCACACCACCCTCTGCGTCATGCACCTGTACCGTCTGCACGGTCATGGGTTCCGGGCTCAGGCGCGCGACCAAGAGGTCACGATTACGCGTACGAATGATCTTGCCACCGCGACCAGCAGCTGCAGGTGCCTTGACCACGGACGACTCGCTGGCGTCAGGTTGCAACAGCGACTCCAACTGCGTCTGCACTTGCCGGTGCAGAGTGGCCAGCAACTCCTGCAGCTGTTGCAGATAATCAAGATCAAATTTGTCAGGTTCCATGGCACGCCAGAATTCGATGCGGTCATCGGTCTGCGCAAAAACGTGGTCAATGCTGTCGAGCAGCTCGACGCGTTCGGTAGACCCGGCACTCAATTGCGGTAGATCGGCAAAGGCGCGACTGGCCCACCGGGCGCGGTCAACCGTGGCACTCAGGTTCGCGTAGAAATCGTCCTCCAAAGACGGGCTTGGCACATCGATGGCAATGCCCCACAACGTGGTCAGTTGCAGGGATTGCAGGTCTGCTACTGATGGACGCACGGGCATGACGTTGGCCAACGCCTGGGCTTTGTCCCGGCCGACGCGCGGCACCCCACGCAGCTCCTCAAGGTAGCGCTGCTCGAGCATGCGCCAACGAATGGCGCTGTCGTGGATCGCCGCCAGCTCACGCATGCCCTTGTTCAGTTCCGTGTGGCCAGACGCCTGCGGGTCGGTTTGCAACGTTTCCAGCAGTGGCCGCAGGCGCTCATTACCCTCTTGCAATTGCCTGCGCACCATCGCATCCAGTAACTGCGTGGTCAGCACGGTCGACTCCAACACCTCGCTCAACTCGTCCTCGTAACGCGGCCGCGGCGCCAGCTCGCGCAATTGTCGTAACAAGTGCAACTCGTCCTGGCAAAACTGCAGCTTTTCCGTCAATGCCTTGAAATAACGGGACTTGAGCTGGCTACGTTGGCGTTCATCCACCACGCCCTCAGGCCCGTTGAGCAGGCTGCGTGCGACTTCCAGGCTGGCTTGGGCGCGCGCGCGATCACGCCGAGCCTGTTGGTAGTGCTGTTCCAGCTGCGGGCGCTGGTCGGCGGTCACTTGCACAACCCTATCGCCCGCACCGCCGCTCAAGCGCAGTTGCAAATCCAGATCCCAGCGGCCCTGGCCAAGGTGCTTGAGCCAGGGCCCGGGACGGCTGCCATCAGCACTGATGACCCTGACCCGCCCGCGCTCCACCCTTACCCGGAACTGCTGGCCACGGACCAGCGCCTGCCATTGGTTTGCACTGTGCAACAAACCTTGCCAGGGCCCGGAGGTTTCGGCGCCCGGCAACAGGGCCGGCCAGGGCTCAGCGAAGGTTTTCAGGCTCAAGGCCCGCAGTCGCCCTGCAAGCTCCGGGGTCAGGGTATGACGTGCATTGGCCCACCCTGCCGGGGCGGTGAACTGCGCGGGTGGCGGGATACGAACAGGCGGCAACGGCGCCGGCTCGACAGCCGCCAAGGGGCCGAAAGCGGCGTGTTCGAGTTCGAGGGGATGTTGCGCATCATGGGGCGCTGCCTGGTGCGCAATGACGACCATCAGGTTGGCCAGCAGATCGACCAGCGCAGCATTTCTTGCCTGAGGATCGGTGCCGTGCAGCCCCGCCATGTCCTGCTGCGTACTGTCGATCAGTTGCACCAACCACCCGGCCAACATCAGCGGCCCGCTGAGCAAAGGCTGCACGATGCCAAACAGCAGCCAGCCCAATTGCTTGAAGCCCGCCCAGCGTTGCTCGGCATTCGAGAGGGTCTGCCGGTCCGCCAGGGTCACCAGCGCCTGGGCCATGGCGCTGAACAACTGCGCGGCGGGGTCCGCCTCGGCCACCCGTTTGCTCAAGCGCGCAGGAGCAGGTTTTTCATAGGTGGCAAACTCATCGCCCGCCAGGAAATGCCGGATATGCGGCTCGCGAAAGCCCCCATTGGCGTACACCGCTTGACGCCTAGGTTCCAACCAAGTCAACACGCTGTCCTGCAAGGGGCCGGGGCGAGCGATAGCATCGAGCAGCTCGGGCAGCGACGCGTATTGCTGCAACACCGGGGTGTACAGCGGGCGATACAGCACATGGGGGCCAGCCTCGCCATCGGCAGGACCGATGATGAACATGTTGGCCACCTCGTCTGCGGCAGCCTCGGCAGAGGCCTTGAACGCCAGCGGCCACACCGTCATCGTTTGACCATCGACTTGATGCTGCGCCACGCCGGTTTGCAGCGCCGCCTGTATGCGGCGCAGACCCGTGTGGGTCAGCCCATGCTCGCCCTTGAGGTGCGCCTCCAGCGCCAGCATCGGCAGTTGGATACGCACCTGATCGCTGAACAACCTCCGACGTCTGGCCGCTTGTTCAGCGTCCTCCAACAGCTGCTTTTTCAGCAACGCCGGGTAGTGCTGGCCGATATCGACGTGGTTCACGCACGACTCGAGCCACTCATACGTCAGCCATGTGGGTGCCGCGTTGCCGTTGAGGGTGATGGTCTTGGGCGTGGCGTTGAACCCGCCGAGGCGTTCCAGGGCCAGCTCGGTCAGGCTGACATCAAGGGTTTGCACTTCTCCGGCAACAAATCCTCCCGGTACAGGCACAGCAGCAGCGATCACCCGGCTGAAGGTCAACCGGATATCACCGGGAGCGAGCTTGCCGGCCTGAGGGTGCCTGGCCAGGCACGCCCCCAAGTGCTCATCGGCATAGGCTTGCAAGGTGGGAATACCCTCAAGAAAATCCAGTGCGCCACTGTGCTGCCTGGCCAGCACCGAGGCCTGGAGCAGCTGCGCGCACAGCACGGCATCCTCCTGCGGTGCCTGTGCCAGCCATAACGGCAACTGTTCGAACAGGCGTTGCTGGCGCGTATTCAGGCTCGGCACAAACCAGCGCCGACTGTCGGTGATGATGTCCAACATGGCCCGGTAATCGTGCGCCGTACGCGGCAACCGAGTGTCGATATGGGCGATCTCCAGCAGCTGGCGCTCCAGGTAACTGGCAGCCAGCGCATCGAACGGATCACCTTGTACGGGCAGGGCAAACCATTGCCCGCCCGCCTCGCCAAGCAAGGGGCTGGTGTAGGCCGGCAACAGCGCCTGGACCTGATCCGGGTTGTCCAGCAGGTGAAGACCGCTGGCGGGGCTGAACAGCAGGGGGTGTCCGTCTTTGGGGGTAAACAGCAGCAGCGGCAAACTGTGTACGGATTGCCCTTGGCGCAGATGCAGAGTCTGCACGGTCAGCGTCTGGCTTTGGGCACTCCACTCCCGCGTGGGACGGCGTGCATGCAGTTGCGCTTTGGGAAAAAGCTCGGCAAACCGAGCCTGACTCATTCCAGGAGGGGCAGGCGAATCGTAAAGCATGGCCAGCAACTGATCGGACACATAGCCCCATCGCGTCATGTTCACTGGCAGCGATTCGCCCCACCAGGCTTGCAGGCGCCGTGAATAGAAACCGAGCAGGCCAGCACCGCACCCGTTGATCAATACCTCCAGCTCAGCAAGGCTGGGCCCTGCCGGCTCGTAGGTTTCTCGTACACGTCGAACCACTTGGTGCACGCCCTCTTCCAATAACATTGGGCGGCCCATCGCCAGTCGCTCCAGGAGCAGATCGGGCAACGAGCGATAGGGCCCGTCATCGGTAGCCAGATAGATTCGAGCGGCGCTGTACCTGTGCTCCCCCCAATGCACTTGCAGGTAGGCATCAGCACTGTCCTGCGCGACGACCGACAGCGACGGTCGCGGACTCAGCAGGGTTTGAATCTGATCCACATGCTGTTGGCGCAGTGAAGTCGGACGGGTATCGGCAGCAGGCATCACAGGACTCTCATCGGGCTCAAAACACCACGCTAGCTCGGCGCCAATCACGATTGGCACTACACAGTTAGCTCGGTGCTCGCCGCGTTTTCAGATGACGCCTAACTATGTAATCCCGGTTGCGCAACTTACCGACCTAAGCTCGCGGCCTTTGTGTTTTCAAGGTCTGCCGCCATGCCTTCTCCACCTGTGGACAAAGGTCCGCATTACCCATTGATCCAACAACGCCTGCCCGATTGGCTCAGTCAAACGTCTGTGCACAGGGCCCAGGCCTTGCGTCAAGTCACACCGACACTGTTCGCCAATACTCCCGCCGCCCTCAAGGCCGCCAACGCCCAGGCCTGGGCGAGGCAAAACAGCGTCGACCAGCGCCTCAAAAACCTGCAGGACGTACACGCTTTTGCCGAGCCACTGCTGGTCGACGCCCTGAGGGCGAGGCATGGGCTGGACCTCGACGTGCGCGCCACCTACCTGTACCTGCATATCGGCAAGGGGTGGCTGTTGAAAGGCAGCGTCAGCCGAACCGTGTCGCTGCTCGATGCAGCGCTGCACAACTTCGCCCGTCACGAAACCTTCATCGACACCTCGTGCTACATCACTCGGCCGGACGCCCGCCGGCACTTCAGGATCCTGCCCCTGCACCAACAGATGAGCATTGCGCAGTTCATCGCACTGTGTCGCGACCTGGACCTGGGCGCACGCTATCAACAACATCTGCGTGAACACCTGTTACCCAAAGACCCAGGCATACTGCAGCGCGAGGTGATCGCCAGCCAGCAAGCCATGCTCAATGCTGCGGCCCATCTGGCACTGCACCGGGGTGAAATCGATGCTGCGGTATTTCACTTGCTGCAACACACGCTCAAGGGCGAGCGCGGCGCGATGCAGTGCTATCGCTTGCAAATGCTCGATACGGTGCTCACCGGCATTCTGTTGATCGCTGCTGACCTGGATCGCGCCAGGCACCCCTCCCGCGTGATCGTCTACATTCCCCACGACCCGCAGACCCCGTTGAAGGCCTATGCCGATACACACGCCTTCATGCTCGCGCTCACCGCTCGCCTGCAAGATAACGACTACCGCACGTTCTTCAGCCAGTTCGTCGATCATCAACAACGCGGGCGCTTTTTCAGCACCCTGGCGCAACGTTTGAGCCGCATCCAGTACCACCCGCACCAGGACGTCATCGATAGGCGTCCGCCGTGGCGCGACACCCCCATCGAAAAACCGCAGCTGGCATTTGCCGCCGTGCGTATCGACGGCGAACTCTGGACCTTTCTCTACCAACGCAGCCTCGACAAGATCCTCAATGACGGCCGCGAACTCGCTGTCTCCACCGCCGATGCCGACAGCAAGGCACGCTGGGCCTGGTGGGACAATGCCAGCCAATTGCTCAGCGATATCCTCAACGCCGCCTTGCTGGTCGCCACGCCCTTTGTGCCGTTGTTGGGTGAGGTCATGCTGGCGTACACCGCCTGGCAACTGCTCGACGAAGTCGTCGAAGGTGCCTTGGACCTGGCCGAGGGCCAGGCGCTGGAAGCAACCACCCACCTGTTGGATGTACTCAACGAAGTGGCCCAACTGGCCGCGTTCGGCGCGGCCACGACGCTGGTGCAATCGGCGTTCGTCAATCAGCTCAAGGTGATCGAAGTGCAGGGGCGCAAACGCCTGTGGCACGCCGACCCTGCCGTTTATGAGCAACACAATGTGCAGTTGGCGCCGCAATCTTTACCGGATGAAGAGGGGCTGCACCTGCACGAAGGGCGTCACCTTCTGCCGGTGGACGGTCGGTATTACACGGTCGAACGTGACGAAGCCCGAGGCGAGCAATGCATAACGCACCCCACACGCGCCGATGCGTACGCGCCACCGATCCAACTGAACAGCACGCCCCGGGCCTGGACCGATCAGCGCCGTCTGCGTGAGCTGGGTCCTTTCAGCCGTGAACAACAGCAGGAGATCCTGGCTGCCAGTGGGTTGGATCACGACACCTTGCGCGCGATCCAGACCGATAACCCGCCAAGCCCGATACTGGCCGACACCCTCAAACGCACGCGATTGAACCAACAGGCCGGCGAACTGCCCATGCGCTTGCGCCAGGGCGAACCGGTAGACGACGACACTTACTGGAGCCCGCATCTGGCGCTCGAACTGCCCGGCTGGCCGGCCCAAGTGCAGATAGCCGTGTTTGAAAACGCCGATCTCAGCGGCGTGCCCATGCGCTTCGGCGCTCAAGATGCGAGCCGTACCCTTGATATCAGTCGCCACGACTTGAACCAAGGCAAGTTGCCTGAGCGACTGGTGAGTACGCTTTCCTCACCAGAGCTGCACGCGCTGCTGGGCGAACTGCCCGTCGAGCGTCAGGCTTGCATTGAGGCTCTGCGCGAAAGACTTGCGCGACTGCTCACGCAGCGTCAGGCCTCGGTATTTGACTACCTCTATCGCCACAGTGAAAACGCCGGCAGCGAACTCGCCGCACGGGTGCGAGAGGTTTTCCCAGACCTCCCGGACAGCGTGGTGCAGCATGTCCTGAGCCTGGCGCGTCCGGACGAACGGGCGATTCTGGAGACCGAACGACGCTTGCCGCTGCGCTTGAAAAACATCGCCCGTGAACTGCATTTACAAACCCGCACCGCCCGCGGCCTGCAAGGGTTCCATACACCGTCGATGCTGGACGCCAACACCGAACAGATGGTGCTACGCATCCTGCAGCTGCACAGCAATGCACTGGCGCACACCCGCATCGAAGTGCGCCCGCACCATCCCCGAGCCACCGTACGCGCCAGCGCCGGGCCGGCAGACGCCCGTCACATGCAGACGCTGGTCAGAACCGATGGGCACTACCAGCTCTACGCGCAACAACGCCCGCTATCAGCGCCCTACAGCGACTTCTTCGAGGCGGTACTGCACGCGTTACCCGCCGACGAACGTGTGGCACTGGGCGTCGACGCTGAGCACTTCAAGGCCTGGGTGACGGAACACCTGCGCACTCCGGAGCAACGGCGCACCGCGCTGGCCGGCGCCGAGACGGCCCCCACCCCTGCACGAGATACGCAGGTACTGCTGCAAAAACCCATGCTGCCGGTGCGCCAGTGGTTTTGCCGGTTGTTCCCCGAGTCCCTGGAAGAACGTGTGAAAAACCTGTACCCCCGCGCCTCACGCGCCGACATCGACGCCTGCCTGGGCAGCCTCGAAGACTCGCAATGGCTGGCGCGTTTTGAGGCCCGGGTGGTTGAAAAAGCCACGCTGCAACAGGACCTGAGCACCTGGATGAAGGCAACCGAACCTCACGATCAACCGGTTGACCGCCAACGACGCCTGAACCTGACCAAGGACTTGCTGTATGCCTGGGAGCAGAACATCAACCCACCCGCCGAAGGCTGCGGCCTTTTGTTCAATGGCATACGCCTGTCCGGCCTGTTGGGTAACCTGCGGTTGCAGGCAGACTTCAGCCATATCACGCACCTGGAGTTGATCAACGCTGACTTGCTGGACAGCGATACGCCCTTCCTCTCGCACTTCACCCAACTGCGTGGATTGAACCTGCAACGCAACCTGCTCACCCAACTGCCCCCGCAGATCGCACCGATGGCGTCACTGAGTCACTTGGACCTGAGCGGCAATCCTATCCGCTGGGTCAACCGCGACCTGGATCAACTGGCCAGCCTGCGCCCGTTGCAGTTCCTGTCCCTGGCTGACAACCGGGAACTCACCCGCGCACCGCCCATAGGTCGCTTGCCTGCGTTGCATTCGCTGATTTTGCGCAATACCGGCATCAATGACTGGCCCGACGGTTTGTTTGAACTGCCGCGCACCGCGCAATTCCTGCTCGACCTGCGTAATACCGCCATTGAACGCATCCCGCAGTTTCTGCCCTGGGCGCCCGAGGCCGAACTGATTGCGCAAGTCAGGCTGGACCGTAACCGCCTGACCCCGGAGGCCGAGAAGCAGTTGATCAGCTATCGCCTGGAAGCCGGGTTCGACCCCTATCGCAGCTACCCGCCCAAAGGCGATGCCGAGTTCTGGCTCAAGACCGAGCCACAGGCCCATCAGCCCTGGCTCGCCCAGCTTTGGGAGGAGGTCGAACACGAACACGGTTCCCAGGGATTCCTCGAAGTCATCAAGAGCCTGGAGCCTCCAGAGTTCTTTGAAGTGCTGGACGATGCCCGGCTTTATCGACTCAATCGCAAAGCATTGACCAGCAAGGTCTGGCGCATGCTGCTGGCCATGCAACGGGACGAAACCTTGCGCTCACGTTTATTCACCCTGGCGGACAACCCGGTCACCTGTGCCGATGCCGGCGCCCATCTGTTCAACGCGATGGGCCTGGAAGTGCAACTGGCCGAGATCGGCGAACACCCGCACGGCCCGTTGCACGACGTACAGCTGACGCAGCTGGCCCGGGGCAAGGCGCGCCTGGACCGTCTGAACCAGGTAGCCCGTGCCGACATCCGCCATCGCGTCACTCCGACAGACCGAGGCGGCCTGGGCCTGCGCTTCAATCACGAAGTGGTCGCTGGCCTGCCCGGCAGTGTCGACGAAGTGGAGGTGTACCTGGCATATCAGAGCGGGCTTCAGCGCCGGCTCGACTTGCCGTGGGTGTCCGAGCACATGACCTACCGGTTGACCTCGGGCGTTGGCGAGGCCCGTCTCAATGAAGCCTACGACGAGGTCACTGGCCTGGAAGCAGGTGATGGGCTGGCCGACGGCATGCTTGAACAGCCGTTCTGGGACACCTTCCTGCGCGAACGCCACGCCGACCTGTTCCAGGCCAGCCGCGAACGGGCCGAGGCGTTGATGGGCCCGTTGGACGACCTGATGTTCGCCCAGAACGCATGGGCCAGTGCCGAACCTGCAGAGCGCGAAATACTCGCGCCAGGCCTGCTCGCCCTGGCCGACACCCTCAAGGTCAACCACGCCGACGTGTTGAGCGGCGCGCCGATGTCGGCACGCACCTACGAACACCTGCTCGCAGCAGGCTTCAGTGAAGACAGCCCCAGCGAGCAGACCCTGGCCCGTCGCTTGACCTGTCAATTTCTGGCGCGCCTGAGTGACTATGAAAGCGGGCACGGCACGCCGACGGAGGATGAATAAGCGGGGCACCGTGACGTGGCATCGACCGTTGGTCAGAAACGTTTGTCACACCAAAAGATATATCTTACGTTATATCTAAACCCGCTCAGGAGTCACTGACCATGAGAGACCATCCCCACCAGCGCGACGGCTTCGACCCTCGCCGTGAGCGCGGCGGCGGCCGAGGCCCGCGTGTATTCGCACCCGGCGACTTGAAGCTGTTGCTGCCCGCGTTGATCGCCGAACAGCCGTGTCATGGCTACGACTTGATCCGCCGCATCGAAAGCCTTTTCGACGGCGCTTACACCCCCAGCCCCGGCGTGATCTACCCGACGCTGACCTTCCTGGAAGAAAGCGATTTGATCCAGGGCGACGCCGAAGGCGGAAAAAAACGCTACACAATCACCGACGCCGGCCGTCTCTTCTTAAGCGAGCAACAGGTGGCCCTGGACGGCGTACGCATGCGCATTGATGTGAGCAAGCGCTCGTTGCGGGGCCATGACCGCCCGCCGGAAATCCACGAGGCGGTGCACAACCTGCGTCATGCCCTGCACTCGCACCACGGGCGCTGGAGCCCGGAAGAAATCGTTCGTGTCGCGGCGCTGCTCAACAGCACCGCCCAATCCATCGCCGACGGGAAAGCTCAATGAATACGCAAGTTATCCACCGCGTGACCCACGAAATCAAACGTCGCCGCCTCGAAGTCCTGCGGGTGGTCGACATCACCCCGCGCATGCGTCGCATCACCCTGGGCGGGCCTGAACTGGCGGGCTTTGTCAGCCTGGGCAGCGACGATCACATCAAGCTGCTGTTCCCGCAGAACCCCGAGGAACAGGCAGCGCTGGAAAGCCCGACCTTCACCATCAAAGGCGACGGCCCGCAACCGCCGATGCGCGACTACACGCCACGGCGTTTCGACCTGAGCACCGGCGAGTTGGACATCGACTTCGTGCTGCACGGCGATGGCCCTGCGTCCACCTGGGCCGACCAGGTGCAGGTCGGCCAGCACCTGTACATCGGCGGGCCACGGGGCTCGATGATCGTGCCGGATATCTTCGACAGCTACCTGCTGATCGGCGATGAAACCGCCCTGCCCGCCATCGCTCGGCGCCTCGAAGAACTGCCCGCTGGGCGCACTGTATTGGCGGTAATCGAAATCGCCAATGCGGCGGAAAAACAGGCGCTGCAAAGCGCTGCCGATGTGGAAGTGATCTGGGTGATTCGCGGTCAGGACGACCTGCTCGATACAGTGCAGAAGCTGACGCTGCCGGCTGGTTCGCTGTACAGCTTCGTGGCCACCGAAACCAAGTTGTCGCGCCAGGTTCGGCGCGTGCTGTTGGACACCCACAAGATCAATGAGGACTACCTCAAGGCCGTGGGCTATTGGCAGGCCTGACCCCTGACCTGTAGGAGCCGGCTTGCCGGCGATGGCGGTATACCTGACACACCGCGATCGCCGGCAAGCCGGCTCCTACAGATTAGCGTGCAGGTTTTAGCGCTCGATCCAGCCCCACCACCACAAGCGCAATCAGCACAAACCCCGCCAAAATCTGCCCGGCGTTCACGAACACCTGTGGATAACCCAAGGTGTCCACGTCAATGAACGGGTACTGATACTGCCCGAGCAAATGCCCCCGCAGCAGCACATAGGCAAAGTACACCAACGGGTACAGCACCCAGGCGCCGATGTGCCTGAGGCGCAGGGTTCCCTTGGGCACGCAGCGCCACCAGTAGAGTAAAAACAGCACCGGCATCACGTCGTGGAGCAATTCGTCGGCGATGAATTGAAAGCCTTCGGGCTGCCACAAATGCCGCAGCAACAGGTTGTAGGCCAGGCTCACCACCGCGATGCTCACGGCGATGCCACTGCTGGTTTTGGGCGCGAGAAAAAAGCGCTTCGCCGCTGAATCGCGATCCACCAGCGCATAGCTCAGCACCACCACCACCAAGGTGTTGGTCAGTACCGTGAAGAAACTGAAAAAGTTGATCAGCCCGCCCAGCAGGCTGGCGCCGCTGGTCCAGCGCGAATAGAAGATCAGGTATTGCTGGATCGCCAACCCCACCCAACCGGCCAACGCCGCAGCCGCCACGAACCGCTTCATGGGGTCAGTCCAGCGGGCGTTTGGTGCGCATCAGCTTGACGTACAACCCTTCGACCTTCTCCCGCGCCCAGGGGGTTTTACGCAGGAAGGTCAGGCTCGACTTGATGCTCGGATCGCTCTTGAAGCAGCGAATATCAATGCGCTCGGCCAGCCCCGACCATTCGTAGTGTTCCACCAGGGTGGTGAGCACGTGCTGCAGGGTCACGCCGTGAAGAGGGTCGTTGCTTGTCGCGGTCATGCCGGGCCTTTTGCAATAAGAGGAAATACAGCCGCGCACCTTAGCCGACGGGGCGTGCAGGTGGAAGCACCGCATTGAATATAGACCCTTGGGAAAAGTTCCCCTTTTCAGCGAAAAAAGAGATGTTATATTGTAACGATACTTATCAGATTGTTATGAAAAGTAACGCGCTCGAAACCGTTTTAAGCCTTCTCTTTTTGCCGTTTTGCCAAGGAATGTCCCGATGTCCCTCTCCTCACTGTGGCGCTTGTCCCCGCTTGCCGCCGCCCTATTGATCAGCTCCCACACCCAGGCCCTGGAACTGCAACCCCAAGTCATCACCGGTAACCCGCTGGGCAGCGAGCAACTTGCCTCGCCGACCACCGTGCTGGAAGGTGATGACCTGACCCTGCAACAAAAAGGCAGCCTCGGTGAAACCCTCAACAAGCAGCCGGGCGTGTCGTCCTCGTACTTCGGCCCGGGGGCCAGCCGGCCGATCATCCGTGGCCAGGACGGCGACCGCATCCGCCTGCTGCGTAACGGCGTGGGCGCACTGGACGCTTCGTCGCTGTCCTACGACCACGCCGTGCCGCTGGACCCGGTCAACGTCGACCGCATCGAAATCGTGCGCGGCCCGGCGGCTTTGCTGTACGGCGGCAGCGCCATCGGCGGCGTGGTCAATACCTTCGACAACCGCATCCCCACCGAAGCCATCGAAGGCATCCACGGTGCCGGTGAGTTGCGTTACGGCGGCGCCGACACCACCCGCAGCAGCGCCGGCAAACTGGAAGCCGGCAACGGCACCTTCGCCTTGCACCTGGACGCCAACGCGCGGGAATTCAACGACCTGAAAATCCCTGGCTACGCCCGCAGCCGCCACGCACCGGAGAGTGAAGACGGCCCCGGCAAAAACGGCCGCCTGGGCAACAGCGACGGGCGCCAGGACGGCGGCGCGGTGGGCGGTTCCTACACCTGGGACGACGGTTACGCCGGGCTGTCCTACAGCAACTACGACAGCAACTACGGCTCCCCCGCCGAGCAGGATGTGCGCATTCGCATGAAGCAGGATCACTACGCGTTCGCGTCCGAGATCCGCAACCTGCAAGGCCCGTTCACCTCGGTGAAACTCGACGCGGGCTACACCGACTACGAGCACCGTGAAATCGAAGGCGGTGAAACCGGCACGATCTTCAAGAACAAAGGCTATGAAGCCCGCGTGGAAGCCCGCCACCAACCCATCGGCCCGTTTGATGGCGTGGTCGGCGCCCAGGTGACCCGCAACGAGTTCTCGGCCTTGGGCGAAGAGGCCTTCGTGCCGCAGACCGACACCAATGCTGGTGCGCTGTTCATCCTTGAAGAAATGCAAGCCACCGAGCGCCTGAAACTCAGCCTCGGCGGGCGCCTGGAACACACCACAGTCGACCCGGATGCCAAGGGCAACGCGCGCTTTGCCGGTGCCGACAAGTCCAATGACTTCACCGCTGGCAGCCTGTCGTCGGGCGCGGTCTACACCCTCACGCCGGTCTGGTCCCTGGCCGCAACCCTGGGTTACACCGAGCGCGCGCCAACGTTCTACGAGCTGTACGCCAACGGCGCCCACGTTGCCACCGGCACCTACGAATTGGGCGACGCCAACCTGTCGAAAGAGAAAGCCGTGTCCAGCGACCTGGCCCTGCGTTTTGACAATGGCACCCACAAAGGCAGCTTCGGCGTGTTCTACAGCCGCTTCTCCAACTACATCGGTTTGTTGGGCACCGGCCGCACGCTGAACGATGAAGGCGAAGAAGACGCTGCAGGCATTCCTGAATACAAATACTCAGGCGTGCGTGCCCGTTTCGCCGGCTTCGAAGCCCAGGATCACTGGAAGCTCGGCGAAAGCGCCTACGGCAAATTCGCCTTGGAACTGTCGGGCGATTACACCCGCGCCACCAACCTGGACACCGGCGAAGCCTTGCCCCGTATCGCCCCGCTGCGCCTGAACAGCGGGCTGCTGTGGGAACTGGACCGGTGGCAGGCACGTATCGACGTGGAACATGCCGCAGGCCAAGGCCGTGCACCGGACAACGAGAGCGGCACCGACGGCTACACCACGCTGGGGGCGAGCGCGGGGTATCGCTTCAATGTGGGCAGCAGCCAGTGGCTGGCGTTTGTGAACGGTGAAAACCTGACGAACCAGACCGTGCGGTATGCCAGCTCGATCCTGCGCGACATCGCGCCAGCGCCGGGGCGCAGTGTGCAGTTTGGTGTGCGCACCACCTTCTAAAAACACCCACCTGTAGGAGCCGGCTTGCCGGCGAGGGCGTAACGTCAGCGAGTCTCTCTTA
>NZ_JBWKPU010000004.1:0-11957 GCF_059418405.1 Pseudomonas sp. GW821-FHT09A09 | reverse complement strand
GCCGGCGAGGGCGCCCTCGAAATCGCCATCGCCGGCAAGCCGGCTCCTACAGGTTTTGCGGCGTCTTTTGCAGCGACGTTCTGTCACTGTTACCAAATCTGAAATGATGCATCTTGCGATTAGCCCTTTCTCTGCGGGCCCTCTCCCTTTATCCTTGCCCGCAACAAACTGAAACGTTTCATCTCCCGGTCGACCCCATCTTGCCGATTATTCCTACTCGTAAAGACAGCGCTGTCTTACACCCCGCTGCGCCTGGGGATAAATCGCCCGCCTGTGGATAACCCCCGCTGTCCCCAGAAAAACCGAATTAACGCTGAACCAAGCCCGCGCCGAATCGTCATCTACAGTGAAGCACGGGGTTACATAATTCCAACGTCACGGAGAAACACACTATGAGCACTGATGGTGCCTCGAGCCCAAGTCGCCTGCTGCCCAGGCTGCTAGGCGTCTTGCTGCTGATCATGGGCCTGGCCTTGCTGGCGGGCGGTGTCAAGCTGAGCATGCTCGGCGGGTCGCTTTACTACCTGCTGGCCGGTCTCGGCATCGCCCTCACCGGCCTTTTGCTGCTGGCCACCCACCGCGCTGCGCTGGGCTTGTACGCGCTGGTGCTGTTCGCCAGCACCGTGTGGGCACTGTGGGAAGTCGGCCTGGACTGGTGGCAGTTGGTGCCGCGCCTGGCCCTGCTGTTCGCCTTGGGCATCGTCATGCTGCTGCCGTGGTTCCGCCGTCCGTTGCTGCGCACCCAAGCTGCGCCACTGGGCACCGGCGCGCTGAGCATCGCCGTGGTATTGGCCGGTGCGACCGCCCTGGCCAGCCAATTCACCAACCCGGGTGAAATGGTCAAGACCGGCCAACTGGACCGCGACGCTGTGCCTGGCATGGCCAGCGCGGCACCGACCCAGGCCGATGGCGACTGGAACTCCTACGGCCGTTCGGCCCATGGTGATCGTTACTCGCCACTGGCGCAGATCACCCCGCAAAACGTCGGCAAGCTGGTGCCAGCCTGGACCTACCGCACCGGCGACATCCCGGGCCCTAACGACCCGGGCGAGACCACGGCGGAAAACACTCCGCTGAAAGTCAACGGCATGCTCTACGTGTGCACCCCGCACAGCCAAGTGATTGCCCTGGACCCGGACACCGGCAAGGAAATCTGGCGTTTCGACCCGAAGATCACCACCCAGGGTGCACAGAACTTCAAAGGTTGGGCGCACATGACCTGCCGTGGCGTGTCGTATCACGATGACGCGGCCTACGCCTCCGAGCAGAGCCCTACCGGTTCGGCAAGCACCACGCCTGTCAGCGCCGTGTGCCCGAAACGCATCTTCGTGCCGACAGCCGACACCCGTTTGATCGCCCTGGACGCCGACACCGGCAAGATGTGCGAAGACTTTGGTGACAAAGGCCAGGTCGACCTGCGTGCCAACATTGGCAGCTTCGCCCCAGGCGGTTACTACTCCACGTCGCCACCGGCCGTGACCAAGAACCTGGTGGTGATCGGCGGCCACGTGACCGACAACGTTTCCACCGACGAGCCAAGCGGCGTGATCCGCGCGTTCGACGTGCACACCGGCAAGCTGGTGTGGAACTGGGACAGTGGCAACCCGGACGACACCACCCCGTTGGCCGAGGGCAAGACCTACACCCGCAACTCGCCGAACATGTGGTCCATGTTCGCCGTGGATGAAAAACTCGGCACGCTGTACCTGCCGATGGGCAACCAGATGCCCGACCAATACGGTGGCGACCGTACCCCGGACTCCGAGAAGTACAGCGCCGGCCTCACCGCCCTGGACATCGACACCGGTCATGTGAAATGGACCTTCCAGTTCACCCACCACGACCTGTGGGACATGGACGTGGGCGGCCAGCCAACCCTGATCGACATCAAGACCGCTGACGGCGTCAAGCAAGCAGTCATGGCGTCGACCAAGCAAGGCAGCATCTACGTGCTGGACCGTACCAACGGCCAACCGGTGGTGCCGATCAACGAAATCCCTGTACCGCAAGGCGCAGTGGCCGGCGATCACACCTCCCCGACCCAACCGAAGTCCGACCTGAATTTCATGCCGCCGCCCCTGAAGGAACGCGACATGTGGGGTGTGACCCCGTTCGACCAACTGATCTGCCGAATCGACTTCAAGTCGATGCGCTACGACGGCCCGTTCACCCCGCCATCGCTGCAAGGCTCGATCGTTTACCCGGGTAACTTCGGCGTGTTCGACTGGGGTGGCATTTCCGTCGACCCGGTTCGCCAGATCGCGTTCGTGAACCCAAGCTACATGGCGTTCAAATCGAAACTGATCCCGGCCGCCGACATCGCCAAGCAAGGCCCGCGCGTCAGCGAAACCGAAGGCGTGCAGCCGAACAAAGGCGCGCCGTATGGTGTGATCCTCGAAGCGCTGCTGTCGCCAATGGGCCTGCCGTGCCAGGCACCGGCCTGGGGTTATGTGGCGGCGGTCGACCTGACCACTCACCAGACTATCTGGATGCACAAGAACGGCACCGTGCGTGACAGCTCGCCGGTTCCGATCCCGCTGACCATGGGCGTGCCTAGCCTGGGCGGTACGTTCACCACCGCCGGTGGCGTGGCGTTCCTCAGCGGCACCCTGGACCAGTACCTGCGTGCCTATGACGTGAAAAACGGCAAGCAACTGTGGGAAGGCCGCCTGCCAGCGGGCGCACAAACCACCCCGATGACCTACACCGGCAAGGACGGCAAGCAATACGTGCTGGTCATGGCCGGCGGTCACGGCTCCCTGGGCACCAAGCAGGGTGACTACGTGATGGCGTTCAAACTGCCGGATTAAGCTTCGCTGGCGGTAACAAAAAGGCGGCTACCTGATGAAGGTAGCCGCCTTTTTTCATGCCAAAAATCGCCGGCAAGCCGGCTCCTACAGAATCTGCGGGGGACCAACAATCGATCACTCACACCACGGTCTGTAGGAGCCGGCTTGCCGGCGATTGCGGTGTATCAGATACAGATGCAATTACTGACACAACGCTATCGCAGCCAAGCCAGCTCCCACACAAGCCAGTTCCCACAGTTGAGCATCATGTGGGATCAGTGCTCGATCACGTCGCTGCGCATGGGTGCCAGACGGGCGATCAAGCGGTTCTGCACCGGTACCGAAATCCCTTCGCTGTCCATCGCCTTGATCAAATCTTCGACCAACGCATTGAAGTCGCTGCGACTGACCTTCTGGCCTTTATGACTCTCGGCCATGCTGTCGCCGGTATAGGTGCACGGCCCGCCCGCCTCGACGCAGAATTGCTCGATCAGCTTGTTGCGAAGGCGCTGGATGTCGATGCGCCGAAAGCGCTCGACGATGCGCTCATCACGGGCGATGTTGAGCAACATGCCTTCGACAATCTTGGTGATGCCGGGCATGGCGCCGAGGTCGCGATAAAGGCTGTCATCCTTCGGTGGCTGTTGCGCACAAGCACTGAGCAGCAGCACAAACAGCGCGGGTAAAAAGCGCATCAAAAACTCCCCTGCACAGACAGGTAGGTGCCGTTCTGGTTATCCAGCGTGGCGATCTCCCCCAGGCGTGCATACGCCAGCACAAACGACACATGCTTGTTGGGGAAGTAGCCGACAAACACATCCGCCCAATCACTTTCACCGGCAAACGACAGGTTGTCCGGCTTCTGGCGATACTCCACGCCGAGTGCCCAGCGCGGGTTGAACAGCAGCGCCACCGAGCCTTCCTTGAGCAGGCTGCGACTGTCGCGCCGGTCGCCACCAAACCCGAGCAGGCCGGTTTCATTGGCGCGGCTGTAGCGCAGGCTGCCGTTGACCAGCACGTTGTAGCCAAAGGCCGCGCCTATGAACAAGCGGCTGGCGGCCAGGTAGCCCTCGACGTCGCTGTCGCGCTTGGCGCCCACCAGGCTCGGGATGTCGAAGTTGGTCTGGTGCTTGTATTCCAGGCCCAACGAAACCTGCGGCAGCTCGTCATAAATCACATCGCCAAACAGGCGCACCTTGAGGCCGAGTACGTCCTGACCCAGGTGGTCTTCAGGCAAGTTGAGCGCGTGCACCAAGGTGCCCAGGTCAAAGCGCTGGCGCGCAAAAGACACTTCGACACGGTTGTCATAAGCCAGCGCCAACCCGGCCACATCCAGCCGATAGTCCGGCAGGTTGACGGTGGTAGCAAACGCAGTGGCGCCCCACTCGTTCTTTTCGCCGTAACCGGTGAGCACCGCCCACGGCGTGATCCCACCACCCGCCGCGCCTTCAATGCTGCTGGCGCCACCGGTGGCGATCAAACGGCCGTTGTCGGCCCAGGCTGTTTGCAAGGCCAGTGCACCCAGGCAACCGATCAGAAGAGAAAATCGCACCGTCATGCCACTCAATGAACCAGGGAGGTTTGCGCACTGAGCGGCAACGCCACCCAGGCTTCAAAAGCATCGGCACTCAATGGCCGGCTGATCAGATACCCCTGGGCCGTGTCGCACTGCCAACGCTCCAGCAGACGCAAGCTATGGGCGTACTCGACGCCCTCGGCCACCACTTTAAGGCCCAGGTTATGGCTCATCTCGATGGTGGAACGCACGATCACCGCGTCCTCACTGGTTTCATCAAGGTTGCGCACAAAGGATTGGTCGATCTTCAACTCTTGCACCGGCAGGCGCTTGAGGTGCGCCAGCGACGAGTAGCCGGTGCCGAAGTCATCCACCGACAGACTGATGCCGCAATCGCGCAGCAGGTGCAGGACTTTCAGGGCCTTTTCCGGCTCGCGCATCACCGCACTTTCGGTGATCTCGAACAGCAGTTGCTCGGCCGGCAGGCCGTAGCGGCGCAACAACCCCGAGACGCGATGAGCCAGCTCATCACCGAGCAAATCATCCGCCGAGATGTTCAACGACAGTTGCAGGTACAGCCCACGGCGGTTCCATTCGCACAGTTGGCGAATGCCCTCTTCGATCACCCATTGGGTCAGTAATTGAATGCTGCCCGAGCGTTCAGCCAGGGGGATGAATTCAGCCGGCGAAACCATGCCGAACTGTGGATGCTGCCAACGCAACAACGCTTCGGCCTGGCGCACGTGGCCCTGGCGAATGTCGAGCTTGGGCTGGTAATGCAGCAGCAACTGCCCCTGGTTGGGCGCATGACGCAGGTCGCGAATCAGGGTGATCTGGCGCCGGTGCGCCAGGTCGCGGCCCTGCTCGTAGATCTGCAGGCGGCCGGGCATCTGGGCGGCGTCTTTCATTGCAATCGCCGCCCGCTCCAGCAAGGTAGGCGCACTTTCGCCATCGGCCGGATAGGCCGCGATACCCAGGCGGCAATCCAGTGCCAAGTCATGGCCGTTGATGCGCTGGGGCCGCAGCAGCAACTGTTGCAGCTTGTCGGCCATGCCCACCGCTTCCTCGCTGCCCGCCCCTTCCAGCAACAACAAAAACTCATCGGCAATCAAGTGCGCCAAGGTATCGCCGGGGCGCAGTATGGCTTGCAGACGTCGGCTGACATCCAGCAACAGCTGGTCCACCGCGTCAGGTCCCGCCGCTTCGCTGGCTGCCCGCAGGTTGTCGATGCCCAGGTAAATCAACGCCATCGGTCGCTGCGTGGAAATCGCGCTGCCCAGGCGCTCCATGGCCAACGCGCGGTTGGGCAAGCCGGTGAGGCGATCATGCAAGGCGTTGTGGGCCAATTGCTGTTCGCGCTCGGCGATCCCGCTTTGCATCGAATTAACCGCCAGGGCCAGGCGCCCCAACTCGTCGCTGCGCTCGAGGTTCACCGGCGTCTGGTAGTCGCCCTGGCCGATACGCTCGGCCGCAAGGGCCAAGGCCTGCACCGGGCGCGACACACCCCGCGCCAACAACAAGGCGCCGATCAGCGAGGCGATCAGTGCGACCAGGGCAATGCCGAGAATCTTTTCATCCAGTGGTACAAAGGCCTGCATTGCCGCATCCAGCGGGCTCTGCAACAAGGCCAATACCTGGCCGTCGTCATCGCTGGCCAGCACCAGCGACTGGCTGAGAAAGCTGTGCTCCAGGTGTTCGGTGGTGGCCACGCCGCGCCGCGTGGCATCCCCCAACATCAGGTTGACGATGCTGCCCTGCAAGCCCTGGGGCTGAGTGCTGACCAGTTGACCCGGCTGCTGTCGATCGATGGTCAGGAACGACACTTCCAGGTTGCTCAGCGAACGCAGTTCCTGGGCAAACGCACTGTCCATGCTGAAGCCCATCACCACCCGCGCAATCGGCAGCGGCGCCAGCACCGGCGCTTCCACCAGCAGATGCGGCTTGCCCTGCAACGGCACCATCAGCATGGCCTGGCGATTACGCCGCGCCTCGCGCAATGCCTGGTCGTAGCGGAAGGCCGAGCCTTCGGGCACTTCGTCGAGGGTGCTGGCGAGGACTTTGCCGTCCATGCCGAGCAGGATCATGTCGCTGGCATTGATACGCTTGCCATGGTTGAGCAGCACCGAGCGCATGGTCGCCGAATCACCGCTGGCCACGGCATCGCGGAAACCGAAATCCGCCGCCAGCAGTTGCACGCCATCGGCCAGGCGGCGGCCGCGCACCTCCAGCAAGCGTTCGAACACCCGCGAGCCTACCTCCAACTGAGCCATGGCCTGGCCGCGCACCGCAGAACTCGTCGCCGCTTTCACGCTGAAGTACAGCGCCCCGATCACCACCAGCAACAGCAGGATCAGGACACTGGCGACCCGCGCCTGGAAGCTACTGCGCAGTTTCACGGGCGGCTCGATTGAAGGCATCGCCAAACGCCGTTGGCGCGGGCGCGCTCGGCAGATCGGACGGACGCGGTTCGAGGGCCAGCCGCACCTCGTGGCGCAGGCCGGTAGCCAGCACATTCAGCGTGCCGCCATCGAGGGGCTGCATATCGGCCAGTTGCGGGTGCCACAGCGTGACGTGGTATGCCCCCGCCGGCAGCCCGTCGAGGCTCACGTGTCCAGCGGCATCGCTCACACCGAAGCGTGGGTCGTCGGTGACGTAGACGTAACCGAGCATCCAGTCGTGGATGTTGCAGCCGAGCACCACCACACCGGGTTTATCGAAGAGCAACGGGTCAGCGGGCGTGCCTTCATACAGGCGCAGCTCAAAGCGCTTGGCGGCGGAAAACGAGTAGACCTGATGGCGGATGTTGTCGCTGTTGGGGAAGCGAATCTGCGTGCCGGTGTGCACCGCCAGCACGTGGGGCGCGAACTGCTGGCCGCGTTGGTCCATGTCGGCCTTGAGTGCACCGGCCGCTGCGCCCACCGGGCCTTGCAGGGTCACCACTGCATCGTTGATCGGCGTGCCATCGGCTTGGCGGACAGAGACCTCAAGCGTCGCCGCAACGGCCACGATCTGTACCGAGAGCAACACGGCCCCAAGGGAAAACTGCTGGAAAATCCTGGCCATGCAAGGTCCGCGCGAAATAAGGAGAAAGGGCGGCCTGCCTTGGCACGGAAACGGGACAACGGGCGTCACGGCGCAGATGATGCCGCAAATAAGGCCAATTGCCATCATTGAATTCACAGCGAAACCTGACCGTTGGTCGGCAAAAACCTATGCAATCGGTCAGGCGCTGTAGAGGTTATCGACCCGGCTCAAAAAAGCTGTAGTCGACATCGGGACTTTGTAGGAGGGGTTAGAAGTAATAGCCGATATTCACGTTGGTGCGGAAGTACCACTCATTGCTGCCCGATGATGTCGTCGAGGTCCAGCCGGTGCCGTTTTCCGCGCCGCCGTAGGGGTTGGCGTTCTTGCCCCAGGTGAGGTCCAGCCAGGTGATGATCGGCCCCGCCATCAGCTTCACACCCAGGGTATCCATCTGCGAGCTGTTCCATTGCGCCTGGTCTTTGTGCAGCACGCTGTAGTCGTTGTAGAACTTGACGCTCTTGACCTTGCCCAGCTGCGGCGTGTCCACGGTGTAGCCGATGTTCAGCAACCCGACATCGCCCTTGGCCGCCACCAGGTAGGCCGGGCTTGCGGCGTTGGCGCCCATCAACACACTGGCGTCGCTCACGCCGTCGGGGTTCTGCAGGTTGTACTGGTAGCGGATCCCCATCAACTGGGCGCTCCAGGGCCCCTTGCTCAAGGTGGTGTGAGCGGCTGCAGCCCAGTAGGTCCCGTTGCGGTCGGTGGTGCCGTTGTAGACTTGGGAGCCGGCCAGCGACACGCCGGATTCATTCTTCCAGCCATCGCTGCCCCACGACCGCGCCAGGCGCAGGTCGAGCTGGTTGCGCTTTTCATTGTCCTGCCCGTGCAGGCTGGCCAGTGCGTTGTCCTTGAGGTCGCTGTAGGTGCCGACTTCCGGGGTGTAGCGCCGGTCGGCCGGAATCATCCGTGGAAAGAACGCCGCCTGTAGGTTCCAGTCGCCCAACGGGTGACTGTATTTCAGGCCCGGCGCCGCGCTGTCGGCATAGCCCAGGAAGTACGGGATATGAAAGGTCCAGCCGTTTTCCGGGTAGGGGTAAATGCCAAACGGCTTGTAGACGATGCCCAGTTGCACGTCATCGCCGTCCTGGAATTTGTAGCCCACCAAGGCGTGCTCGATGGAACGCCGGTTGCGGTCCTGGAAGGTGTAGCCGCCGTCCAGGTAAAACTGGTCCCACTTGCCCTTGACCTCGAAGCGGGCAATGTCGAACAGCAAGCGCGCCGGGTCATTGCTGCTGGTTTTCCAGTCTTCGTAGCGATGGTTGAGCCGAATCGAGCCGCCAAAATCCAGGGCCCTGGCCCCGTCGTCACTGGCCCAACTCAGGTGCCCGAACGGCTTGGGCGACGGGTTGTCGTCCGCCGCCAGCAACGCAGTGCAAAACACAGTGGCACTCACCAGCAACATCAGGCGCACAGGCCATTCAACTCGTGACATAGCGGTTTTCTCCGGGCGATAGAGCGCCTTAAAGGTGGGCAGCAGAGCGCCTACCCTTGGCATGAAAGGGTTATGGATAAGGGATGTACCGCCTGCGAGCGTCCTGCGTTCTTGCGGCACAACTATATGGCGTACACGCTGTTTTAATAAGCGTGTTCCGTCATCGGCGTGTTGTGCAAAGGGTGAGCCAAGTAAGATTAACTTTTGTTTATTTATAATAAATTTATAATTTTCAAACAGTTATAGAAATTATCAAAAATAAACCAAATTATTTCAGTGCAACCGCAAGTAACACAATGAAGCGCTTACGCTCTATTTGCACCTCAAACAGGCCACCACCACGAAAAACGCCCGAAGCAGCGCATCGGGCGTTTTGAGATGGCTATTGCGGGAGGATGAAACGATTTTCTAGATGGGTACCCGTTCGCGGCGCATCCACATTTCGAACGCCATGGCATTCAATGGCCGGCTGATCAGGTAACCCTGGGCGGTGTCGCACTTCCACTGTTTGAGCAGCTTCAGGCTGGGTTCGAACTCGACGCCTTCGGCCACCACCTTGAGTCCCAGGTTGTGGCTCATTTCGATGGTAGAACGCACGATCACCCCGTCGCCGGTGGTGCTGTCGAGGTTGCGCACAAAGGACTGATCGATCTTCAACTCCTGCACCGGCAGACGCTGCAATTGTGCGAGGGATGAGTAGCCGGTGCCGAAGTCATCCACCGACAAGCTGATGCCGCAACCACGCAGTTGCTCAAGCACGCTGAGGGCCTGTTGCGGGTTATGCATGATGGCGCTTTCGGTGATCTCGAAAATCAGTTGCTGGGCCATGACGCCGTACTGCATGAGCAGCGCAGTGACACGAATCGCCAGGTCATCGTCGGCCAGGTCATCCACCGAGATATTCACCGACAGCTGGATATGCATGCCTCGCTGCCCCCACTCGGCGATCTGCCGGATGGCTTCTTCGATCACCCACTGGGTCAGGCTGCGCATGCTGCCGGTGCGTTCGGCCAGGGGGATGAATTCGGCGGGCGACACCAGGCCCAGCGTGGGGTGTTGCCAGCGCAGCAGGGCTTCGGCCTGGCGCACATGGCCGTGCTTCAAATCGAGCTTGGGCTGGTAGCACAGGTAGAGCTCACCCTCGAGGGCGGCGCGGCGCAGGTCACGAATCAAGGTGATCTGGCGCTGGTGAGCAAGGTCGCGGTCTTGTTGATAAATCTGCAAATAGCCGGGCAAGGTCGCCGCATCATGCCGGGCGATGGCCGCGCGGCTGATCAACTCTTCCACCTGCCGACCATCGGCGGGGTACGCGGCGATGCCAATGCTCACTTCATGGCGCAGCTCATCATTGCCGATGCGCTGGGGCTCGGTGAGCAACCCGTAAAGGCGGTCGGCGCGGGCCACGGCGCGGTCGATCTCGGTGTTTTCCAGCAGCAGCAAAAACTCGCTGCCGGCAATGCGCGCGGCGGTGTCGCTGGCCAACAGGCTCATGGACAGGCAGCGGCTGGCCTCGCGCAACATCTCTTCCACGCCCTGGGGGCCGAAGCCTTCGTTGATCACGCGGTAGTTTTCAATGCCCAGGTACAGCAACACCACCGGGCGGCCCGCGCTGATCGCACTGCCCAGGCGCTCCATGGCCAGGGCGCGGTTCGGCAAGCCGGTCAGCGGGTCATGCAGGGCGTTGTGCGCCAATTGCCGCTCGCGCACGGCGATACCACTTTGCATAGCGTTGAAGGCCCGGGCGAGCAGGCCGAATTCATCATGGCTGCGCACCCGCACCGGCGTACGGTAGTCACCGGCGCCAATGCGCTCGGCCGCGTCCACCAAGGCGTTGAGCGGGCGCGAGACACGCCGCGCCAAAAACAGTGCCCCGGCCAAGGACACCAACAGCACCGCCAGCGCTATGCCCAGGAATTGCCGGTCCAGCGGCGCAAAGGACTCCAGCGCGTGGTCCAGCGGACTTTGCAGCAGCACCCGCACTTCGTCGCCATCGCCAGTGTTGGCCAGGGGCAGCACCTGGCTGAGCACGCGCTGCCCGTAAAACAGGTTGATCTGCGGCTCGGGGTACAGGTGCGCATCGCGCAAAGTGCTGATGATGGTGGCCTGGTAAGCATCAGGCTGGGTACTGAACAACGGGCCGGGACGACCGTCCTGCACACTGAGGAACGACACTTCCAGGTTGCTCATGGAGCGCAGTTCGCTGGCGAACAGCTTGTCCATGGGAAAGCCCATGATCACCCGGGCGATGGGCATCGGGTCGAGCACTTCGTCCTGCACCAGCAAGTACGGGCGGCCATCCATGGCCACGATCAACATTTGCAGGCCACTGCGCCGCGCCTTGCGCAACGCGTCTTCATAGGGGAACGCATCGCCGCGTGTGAGCATCGGCAAGGTGCTGACCACCACTTTGCCGTCGAGGCCCAACACGAACACTTCGCTGGAGCGGATACCGGTGCCATGCCGACGCAGCGCCGCGAGAATCGGCACGGTCTTGCCCTCGGCCACGGCTTGTTTGAAAGGCCCATCGACGGTAAGCCAATCGAGCCCGTATTGCAGGCGACGGCCGCGCAGGTCCAGCAGGCGTTCGAACACCTGGCTGCCGGTTTTCAATTGGACTTGGGCCTGGTTCTCGACGGCGCGGCCGGTGGCGGCCTTGACTGCGAAGTAAGTGGCCGCAACCACTACCAGCAGCAACAGCGCCAGCACCCCGGCAATGCGGGTTTGGAACGTGTGGCGCCACCTCATTGCAGTGCCCTCTGGCAGCGTTCGCTTGACTCTGCCACTACGTCCCTTTGTCATAGGCCTCCCTGGCGACTGCTGACCTGGCGTCAAAAAAACATCCATTTGAATTGGATATTTGGTTTGAGCAGATTAGCTGGGACTTGGGTTAAGTGCACCCAATAAAACCGGGGAATGTAGTGGCGGTTTTTTGGCGACAAGGGGTTGGCTGGGGGTGAGTACATATCCGTTATTGGGGTGATGGCGGAGTATGGTTTCGCCCTTACGGCGACTCACTTTGGAAAAGCCGGAATGCCGGCCCAGCCCAAAGTAAGCAAAGGGCTCTTGCCCCAACACTCGGCACCTCGCCTAGGCTCGGTGTGCCCGTAATCCGACAGGTATTTGGGGGGCCGCCTAA